>NZ_CAXTNP010000160.1:6374-18660 GCF_964245575.1 uncultured Nostoc sp.
TTTGGCTCGATCGGAAACCGATAGGCCCTTCACCAGCATAGGTCGTGGTTCCAGTTAGAGTCTTCCCACCATCACTAGATGTGACGTTGAGCGCTACTACATTCTGTCCCACACGACCGCCGATTAGCCAAGTCCCACCAGGATTCCACGGAGCAGATGAGCCTCCCCATTGGTTTTCCACATTATAGACACGGCCATCAACAGCAGCACTCTTAAAACCGATGGGGCCTTCACCAGAATATGTGATAGTTCCAGTCAGGGTTTTACCGCCGTCGCTGGATGTAATATCGATCGCAACAACATTTTGATTTCCTCGAGAGCCAAGTATCCAAGTCCCACCAGGATTCCACGGAGCAGATGAGCCTCCCCATTGGTTTTCCACATTATAGACACGGCCATCAACAGCAGCACTCTTAAAACCGATGGGGCCTTCACCAGCATAGGTCGTGGTTCCAGTAAGTGTCTTGCCGTTGTCACTAGATGAAACTTTGAGTTCGACAATGCGCTGATCTGCTCTAGCTCCAATTATCCATACTCCACCAGAATTCCACGGAGCAGAGGCACCACCCCACTGATTTTGTACATTGTATAGATTATTCGTATTAGTGGTTGTTGTAGTTGTCATTGTTTTCCTCCAAAGTTTTGATCGTTTAGTCAAAGTGAATCTATAGCAATCCAATTTGATTTCGGAAAAAATTACGCACAATTAACAATACCTTTGCCAATTTACGAGGCTTGACATAGAACAAACCTAAGATTTTAAATGCTTCTTTTTGCCATGTAACAAAAAATTCAGTCAAGAAAATTCTGTTCTGTATGGTTTTGTAGAAGTAGTTTTAACTGTCGTGTACGACTGAGTGCAGATTCTACGTTTTGCCTTATAGTCAAGCAAGCGCTTGTCTTAGACTATTTTGGCAAAAGTACTGTTAAGCAGCAAATATTATTGTTTTATGCTGCCGTAATTATACTAATACAAGAGTAGTTAAGATGGCAAGTATAGTTAAAAAATTTTTGATAAAAATGTTGTTTTGCTTTACTAACCGAGCCGTGACATAGTTAAGAAATCCTTTAGTACAGTGCGGTGCATCAGTTATACTTATACTTGCAATCGCTTTTGTAAATACTTTGGAAAATTTTGTCGATTTTTACTCCTATTGACTCAATGCAGATTAACATCCATCAGTCAAACTGAAGTAATAGGAGCAAGTATATAATCAAGCAAAAACCATGAATAAGGAAATATTACGTGTCATCCTTGCTATATCCATCATTGTGGTTGGAGTGACACACTTTGCTATTCCAGAACCTTATGTCAAAATTATGCCACCACAACTTCCTTACCCTTTAGGATTAGTTTATCTCAGTGGCTTTTATGAAATTTTGGGTGGTATTGGGTTATTAGTTCCGCCTGTAAGTCAAGCTGCTGCTTGGGGACTTATTGCTCTTTTTATTGCGGTTTTTCCTGCCAATATCAATATGGCGGTTAATCACATTCAGCTAGAACATATACCCAATTCACCTTGGGTACACGTAGTCAGGCTTCCCCTTCAAGCAGTTTTAATTGCTTGGGCTTGGTGGTACACGAAATCTTCTGATTGGGAAAAACAAGCTTCTATTATTCCCAAGTCACTTATTCCCAAAGAACTAGAATTGAAATGAGTGCGTTTTTTATATCTGAATTATGCGCGTTGCAACTTTGTTTGGGATAACACTCTCGTTAGCAATAAGTATTGGAGGAGTTGCCGTTCCGGTGACTCAAGGGGTGCAGCTTAGAGATGGCACTGTTTACTTTGTCCAACCGCCGAAACTTGTTAACGCGACGACTACTTATAAAGATGTGAATGTTTGGGGCGCAACTTATTATTTTACTATTAATGTGCCGGAAAATGCTGGAGAATCCCTTCAGAAGGTAACGATCGCACAGAAGGAGGGAGCAGAAAACATCGACTACAATCTTAATGATACCCGCGCATTTGTCGGAACTCGCGATCGCAAAGAATCTCGGCTAACACTAGGCGCAGTCATAAACGAACGCGAGACACAAACTGTTACTGTGAACTTTAATCCGCCTGTGACTCCGGGACAGACAATTACAATCGCCCTCCGCCCTGTGAGTAATCCCAGCTTTTCTGGTGTCTACTTATTGGGTGTGACAGCGTTCCCGGTAGGTGAGAAATCCCACGGACAATTTCTCGGCTTTGGACGGTTTCAGTTTTACAGCAATACAAATAGCTGGTGGTTTCCATAAAATACCACAAGTTTTTATGGGAATGACAACTTGTTGTAAAATTGTGAGCGCAAATACAGCAGAATACAGAATACAGAATTCAGGAGTAAAACACGCTTTATGCCTGAGTAACAGACAAATCGTTGTGTACCTCACTTTCCTTGAAATCTGCTGTATTTATCCCCAAATTATTTGCAAATTTAAAATAAATCCTGGTAAAACATCTTCTCCTGATAATTCTTGTGGAGATTCTAATATTTCTATTGGTTTACCAATCCGAGAGATTTCTACCTGACGCATTTTCGGATTAATTAACCAACCTAATTTAACTCCGTTATCGATATATTCCTGCATTTTCGCTTGCGTTTCTCGCAAACTATCGCTTGGTGACATTAACTCTAAAACAAAATCTGGTGCGATCGGCGGAAACTTTTCTTGTTCTTCGGGTGTGAGTGCATTCCATTTCTCTTTTCTTATCCAAGCTACATTAGGAGAACAGTTAGCACGATTGAGAAGTTTCAAGCAGGTGGAAGAATCAAAGCAAATTCCTAGTTTAGTTTGGCGATTCCAAATCACAAAATCTGCCGAAATTTCTGAGTTACGATTTCCAGTCTCTTTGCCTGTAGGTGGCATTATTAGTAGTTTCCCCTCTGCATTGCGTTCAAATTTGACTTCAGGGTTTTCCCGACAAAGTTGATAAAATTGGTTGTCGGTAAGTTGGATGATAGGGTTCAAGTTGACGGTGATAGCTGTCATGGGGATTATCTTGAAAATGACATCAACTATGCAAAAATCAGTTATTTGGGAAAAAGATGGAGTTGTTGAGCTAGTATAGTCGCTTTTTTCTACTAACCAAATCAAATAACCTGCTTTAATACAAAATAGCCACTGTATCGCATACCTGCTATGTCCGCCGACTATCTGACACCAGAACAACGTGCATTCATATCCCGATATCGAGAAAAATGGCAGCACATTGGGCTATCCACTGAACGCATCAACCAGCAACAGGCTACAGATGCAGTTCAAGCAATATATACTGCACTGGAACTTACAGAACCTGAAATAATTATCGTTGATAGCCCTAACGCTGCGTTCGAGTACATCTGGAATTTGCTCAAAGTTAATTCCCACACAATTCTGGGTGATGCCATAGATAGTTCCTATTGGAGCAGAATCTACAGGAATTTACAATCAGATTTGCTCTTGCGACTACCCGTTGATTTACAAACAAATTTACATTCGTTGTTTGAGAATGATCTGGCAGAAGAATATGACAATTTACTTCAAGACCAGCTAGAAATACAGTGGCGAGATGTTTTTGAACAACACTTTGGTAACCGGGTAAACGTAGCGAGCCATAGGCATCGCCACTTTATTAAAAATATATTCTCTTCCTGCCGAAAACCTGAAAGTTTAATTGCAGGATGTAGTTATTTTGATTTTTGTATTCATAGTTTAAATTATCACCAATTGAAAAACAAACTATTAATTTTAGAAGAGTTTGTTAAAAATTGCGGCTGGACTTTCTTTTTTAAGAATATTGCGATTATCTCCAACCATTCGACCACAATCAGTATTGATAGCAACAACCATATACATGGTGAAGATAAACCTGCTATAACCTTTGCAGATGGATATAGCCTGTATGCACATCACGGGAAAATAACGCTGGAACGCACGCGTCAACGAATCGATGATATCGGCTGGGTAAACTTATTAGAAAAAATGAACACAGTCGAAATTGACTCTTGGGAAGAATACAAGTTGTTACGTATCGTTAGAGAACGAATTAATGTCCAGCCTATGCAGTTCCTTAAAGCGACAAATCCCAATACGGGAGAGGTGCGCGTTTCTAAGGTGTCTATGCGGTTCGCGTCTGTTATTGAGGCAGTACGCTGGGTAAACCAACGCAGAACTTAGCAATCATGAGTCAGAATATTGCTGATGGCAAAATTTCTATTATTATTCCGGCTATTAATGAAGCCGGGAATATTAAAAAAGCCATTGCTACTACTCAAGGCAGTATAAATATAGAAATCATTGTTGTAGATGGTGGCTCTGATGATGATACTGTAGAAATAGCTCAGTCTTTAGGTGTCAAAATTATCTCATCGTCTCCGGGTCGTGCTGTGCAAATGAACGTCGGTGCTGTAACTGCTAACGGTGATATTCTGTTATTTCTCCATGCAGATAGCCGTTTACCGAGTGGGTTTGATGACATGATTCGCACAGCACTACAACATCCTGAGACTGTAGCTGGTGCGTTTAACTTGCGAATTGATGCATCGCTTTTAAGTTTACGATGGGTGGAGTTGGGTGTAAATTTGCGATCGCATTTTTACCAAATGCCCTATGGTGACCAAGCAATTTTTTTAACAAAGCAAGTATTTCAGCAAATTGGCGGTTTTCCTGAATTGCCCATCATGGAAGACTTTGAACTCATGCGTCGTTTAAAACGCACCGGACGCATTGTAATTATCCCCACACCAGTTGTTACTTCAGCCCGTAGATGGTTGCAAAAGGGAGTATTCAAAACTACCCTACTTAATCAAATAGTAATTATTGCTTATTTACTTGGCATTTCACCTGAGCGAATTTGTCGCTGGTATCGTCGAGAAAAATTTAAGAGAATTTAAGCTGTTTCTCATCTAGGTAATATATCTTAGAGGCATTGGATTTGAGGTGTAAGTTTCAAAGTTGAGCCTCAGAAGGTCAACATTGAGCCTCAGAAGGTCAACATTGAGCCTCAGAAGGTGAACATCGAGCCTCAGAAGGTCAACATTGAGCTTCCGAAGGTCAACATTGAGCTTCCGAAGGTCAACATCGAGCCTCAGAAGGTCAACATTGAACCTCAGAAGGTCAACATTGAGCTTCCGAAGGTGAAACTTATAAAAATGAAGAAGCGTTTATTAAATTCCAAACTCAAACTACTACTCTTAAGTTGCCTGATTGTGACTCTCATAATTGTCGCTAAACAATTTAACTTTCAGGGACTTTTACAAACCTCAGTCATTTGGGTTGAGAGTCTTGGTGTTTTAGGGCCTATCGCCTACATAGTCATTTACAACTTGGCGACATTGCTGTTTATACCGGGTTCCCTCCTAACGCTCGAAGGTGGTTTTCTATTTGGAGTATTTTGGGGATCAATATATGTACTAATTGCTGCAACAATCGGAGCAACCTTGGCTTTTCTCATTGGACGCTACCTTTCGCGGGATTGGGTTTCCCGACAAATGGAGAAACATCCTAAATTTAAAGCGATTGATTTGGCAGTTGCCAAAAAGGGATGGAAAATTGTCTTGTTGACTCGCCTATCTCCTGTCTTTCCCTTCAATTTCTTAAATTATGCTTTTGGAGTTACACAGGTTTCCCTCAAAGATTATATATTGGGTTCCTTCGGCATTATTCCCGGTACTGTGATGTACGTTTATATTGGTTCTCTAGCTGGTAATCTTGCCATGATTAACACGTCTCATCAACCAATTACTCCAGAAACTCAAGTCTGGCAATGGGTAATGCGAGTAGTTGGGTTGATTGCTACTGTTGCGGTGACTGTGTATATCACAAAAATTGCTCAGAAAGCGCTTGCTCAAAGTGTGGCAATAGAAAAAATAACCGATGATCAAACTCCAAATAATTAATATATGCAAAATTTCTCCACTCTCAGTTATTACTGTTAACTAAATTAAAAATTTATCTTCCCCGTGCAAGTTATGAACAAGCAATTTATCGTAAATCGATTTAATCCTGGAGACTTGCAGAAGTTTTTTAGATTGATTGTATTAATATTATTAGTTCTTAGCTTTGCTTTTTGGTTAAATACAGAGTTTGCCTTGGCACAAGAATCTGTAAATCCAAATTCTTTCAATCCCCAAGCCATTTTAAGGGATGCCTTGCAGGGGATTGATAGCCTCGGTACGGTGGGAGCGATGTCTACGACGGGCTACGCCTACGCTTTTATTGCTCTTTACATTATTGCTACCGTCGCTTTTTTCCCAGGTTCTATTCTCACCTTGGGAGCTGGGGTGATTTTTGGTACAGTTTGGGGTTCTTTATACGTGTTCATTGGTGCAACCCTTGGCGCTACTGCTGCTTTCCTTGTGGGACGTTATTTAGCAAGGGGCTGGGTTGCTCGTAAAATTGCAGAGAACAAAAAATTTGCCGCCATTGACCAAGCGGTTGGTAAAGAAGGATTAAAAATTGTCCTGTTAACGCGACTGTCCCCGATATTTCCTTTCAATTTGCTGAACTATGCTTTTGGGATCACGGGAGTTTCACTCCAAGATTACTTCATCGGCTCCGTGGGCATGATTCCCGGAACCATTATGTACGTTTATATTGGTTCACTTGTAGGTAATCTTGCCATGATTGGCACTGAAGCTCAACCTACCAACCCTACTTTACAATGGGCAATTCGGATTTTGGGTTTGATTGCCACAGTCACTGTGACAGTTTATGTCACCCGGATTGCACGCAAAGCTTTAGAAGAGGAATTGTAGGGTAGCACAGCTAGCTGTAGTCTATTCAACTGCAAATTACTATAAATTATCGATTGCTGAAACGTTTATACAGGAAAGCTTTAATAGTATCTGTCAATTCTCAAACGGACAAAACAATTCAAAGGCTGTATTCATTGTTAAACAAGCATAAAAAATAAAAGATTGAGCCGCCTAAATTTATCGGAATTCTTAATTTTGAATACCGCAAAGGCGTTAACTTGAGCATTTTTAATTCTCAAATGAGGTTCCACCAATGACCAATTCCGAATTCGAGATAGTTACAGTTCGCCCAATGGATGAGTATAACCAAAAGTTGGTGTCTCACGTTCATCCGCCAAATTGGGTTAATCCTCAACCCGCAGATGTTTACGATTTGGTAGTAATTGGGGCTGGTACGGCGGGATTAGTGGTGGCGGCGGGTGCGGCGGGACTGGATTTGGGTTTAAAAGTGGCGTTGATTGAAAAGCATCTCATGGGTGGAGATTGCTTAAATGTTGGTTGCGTACCATCTAAAACTATTATTCGGTCTGCTCGCGTTGTTGGCGAAATTTGGGATGCTAAAGACTTGGGAGTTAATATTCCCCAACATAATATTGATGTTGATTTTCCCAAAGTCATGGCAAGGATGCGGCGGGTAAGGGCTAGTATCAGCCATAACGACTCGGCGGAGCGCTTCTCATTCTTGGGTGTCGATGTCTTTTTCGGTAGCGGCCGATTTGCGAGTAAAAATACCGTGGAAGTTGGCGACAAAACTCTCCGATTTAAAAAAGCTGTAATTGCTACAGGCGCAAGAGCTGCACAATTGTCGATTCCGGGGATTGAAAAGGCGGGTTATCTAACCAATGAGACGGTTTTTTCTCTGATTCAACGACCGGAACGTTTAGCGGTGATTGGTGGCGGCCCCGTTGGTTGCGAATTGGCGCAGGTTTTCCGGCGCTTGGGTTCTGAGGTGGTACTTTTCCATAGCGGTTCTCATCTTCTGAATAAAGAAGATGCTGAGGCTGCTGAAATTCTCCAAAAGGTTTTGATTAGGGAAGGAATTCGCGTGGTGTTGAATTCCAAGTTAGAAGAAGTGGTAACAGTTACTCAGGGGAAACGGCTTTACTTTTCCTCCAATGGTCATCGAGATTCGGTAACAGTCGATGAAATTTTAGTCGGTGCGGGGCGATCGCCAAATGTAGAAGGTTTAAATTTAGAAGCAGGGGGGGTAAAATACGACAAGCAGCAAGGTGTGAAGGTAAATGATTATCTCCAGACGACGAATCCGAAAATTTATGCAGCTGGCGATATCTGCATGAACTGGAAGTTTACCCATGCTGCTGATGCTGCGGCGCGGATTGTGATTAAGAATACGTTATTTTCTCCCTTTGGCTTAGGACGCTCTAAACTCAGTAGTCTGGTGATGCCGTGGGTAACTTATACTGACCCAGAAATTGCCCATGTAGGGTTATACGAACACGAGGCGCAGAAATTGGGTATTGAGGTGATGACAATCAAGATACCTTTTAGTAGTGTAGACCGAGCGATCGCAGATGGTGAAGAATCAGGATTTCTCAAAATCCACCATAAAAAGGGGTCTGATGAAATTATCGGTGCAACTATTGTCGCTAGTCACGCAGGTGAGATGATATCAGTTGTAACTACGGCAATGGTGAATAAAATCGGTTTGAGTAAGTTAAGCAGTGTAATTCATCCTTATCCCACTCAAGCCGAAGCGATTAAAAAAGCTGCTGATGGTTATCGTCGAAGCCTCCTAACATCAAATACCAAAAAATTGTTGGGATTTTTAACAAAGTTATCTTGACCAAAATCAGTGAACAGTTGTCTGACTGTTCACTGATAACTGATAACTGATAATTGTTATCTAAACAGGTCGGAAGCGATCAATCTCACCCCCAGTCAAGTTTGCGTAGTACAGATTACCATCCTGTCCAGTGGTGATTTGTGCAGTTACCCCTAGATTAGGCCTGTCTGTCTGTGAAGCAAACCGCTTAACTGAGACAACTTTACCTTCACTATTCAATGTCAAAGCATCGATAGTTCCTTGACTGAAATCACCAACGAATAAAGCACCTTGATAGATTGAGGGGAAAGTATTGCCTGTGTAAAAGTCACCCATGACAATCGAATTGGAACCAGAATGCTTGTAAGTGTAAGCTGGTGCTGTAACAGTTTTGCCACTACTATAGAAGGCTTTTGTTGCATCTAGGTTAGAATAGTTTGGTTGTTTCAGGCTGACGATATTGTTATTTGCATCAAGGCCACCTTCATAGAACGGCCAGCCAAAGTTAGCTCCTGGTTTTCCGATATTTACCTCTTCGTAAAGATAGTAGCCAACATCACCAATTACGGGGGTATTGGTGTTTTTATCAATTGTGAAACGGAAGGGGTTACGCAAACCTAAGTTATAAACTTTGGAACTATTGCTATTAGGATCACCGTTATAAAAAGGATTACTTGATAAGCCTTGACCAGTAATCGCATCAATCCGCAGGATCTTGCCAGACAGATTATTGACATCCTGAACGCGAATTGCTCGCGGATCTATCCCGTTATAGGAAGTGCCATCTCCTAAGCTCACAAACAGAGAACCATCGGTGCCAAAGCGCACAGAACCAACTGAGTGAGATTCACTATCGTTGGCTATATAATTTTGGATATTTTGGACTTTACCCTGATTATTGAGATAATCCTGCAAGCTGGTAAAGGGTTTACCTGTATCTTTGTTGATAATTCCTGATGGTGCGTAGCCAAGTGAGACATTTGTGCTATTTCCATCTGGGTGGCTAATATTCTCCCAAGTGCCATTAGTACCCAGCAGCACAACTTCGCTGCCAGCAATAGCAGTCGTGTAATTAGTCTTGGGGTCAGCTTCTAGCCTAATTAGCCGTGCAGTCCGATTCCCATTCTGATCGGGATTGTCCAATGTACTATTGGGATTGTTCTTAGAATTGTTTGGATTGGTTTCTGGTGGATCGTAGGTATACAACAGGTAAACGTAGTTTTTGGGGTTTGTGGCTTTGCCAAAATCTGGATGTACGGCAATGCCTAACAGACCGCGATCGTGCGTATCATTAACTTCGCTAGAAATATCGATAAATGGTGTTGATAATAAAGTGCCGTTGTTCAAGACTCGCACTACCCCATTTTTCTGGGCAATGAACATGCGCTTACCATCAGATGTCCAATCAAAAGCTGTGGGTTGATTCAAACCAGAAGCTACCGTATCTATTGCAAAGTTACCACCGTCATCATCGATAATAGTGATAGTTGTTTGTTGAGTATTTAGCTGCACTCCAACTGCTTTACTAAACTTCAAAGTAAATGTTTCATTTACCTCCCCAACGGTGTCATTCTTAAGGGCGATAGAAATGGTCTTGCTGGCTTGTCCTGCTGCAAAGGCTAAGGTTCCAGATACAGCGTGGTAGTCAGATCCAGCTTTAGCAGTCCCATCCACGCTTATGTAGTCCAGGCTAGCAGCACCCGAAGTGTTACCCCGTGTAACTGTCACCGTAGCAGTACCGTCACCCTCATTAACTACTGGCTGAGTGAAATCGAGGCTAGAGCGATCGTTATCTTGAATCGTAATTCCGAGAGTTCTTTGAAGTCCTAGTGTTGCTCCGTTTGCCTGATCAATGACAAAACTAAAGGTTTCATCTGCTTCAGCTAAAGAATCGTCATTGATCGGAATTGATATCTGTCTGCTGCTTTGTCCTGGCGCAAAAATAAGTGTTCCAGCGCTTTCGGTGGCTTCACTTCCGTAGTCAACTCCTGCTGTGGCAGTACCAGTTATGGTTGCATACTTGATTGAAGATGTGCTGCTTAAATCACCAGTTCTCAACAACGTTATGCTTACACTATCAGCGCCTTCGTTGACAGTTGTGGAAGATGATCCTAATGTGATAGCGGTCTGAATATTTGGTGAATACAGTTGAGACTGAGGAATGATTTGTTTGGTCTGAGAGGAGCTTGACCAAAACAGTCGAGAAACGGCATCGTATTTATTTTCGTAGTACTCAAGTTTAATATCGTACTTCTGACCTGCAACCAGTGCGATCGCGCCACTGTATTCTGTGGCAGATTGATCGACAAACTTATTGATAATTTGCTGACCATTGACCCACAGTCGCACACCATCATCACTAGTGGTGTAGAAATTGTAAGTCTCGCTGTACTTGGCTTGCACCTGACCTGTCCAACGCACTGAGAAGGTCTCTGCACCGATGGATGGATCTGGAGAACTACGACCCCAGTTAAAGTTGACTGTCGGATCTGTGCGAGTTTGCTTTAGGTTGGTGAAGTCGATGTTGTCGTAGTACTCTGCTTTGAGTCCGTTGCCATTACCAGGTGTGTTGACTTTACTATACAGTTGGGACTGAGGAATGATTTGTTTGGTCTGAGAGGAGCTTGACCAAAACAGTCGAGAAACGGCATCGTATTTATTTTCGTAGTACTCAAGTTTAATATCGTACTTCTGACCTGCAACCAGTGCGATCGCGCCACTGTATTCTGTGGCAGATTGATCGACAAACTTATTGATAATTTGCTGACCATTGACCCACAGTCGCACACCATCATCACTAGTGGTGTAGAAATTGTAAGTCTCGCTGTACTTGGCTTGCACCTGACCTGTCCAACGCACTGAGAAGGTCTCTGCACCGATGGATGGATCTGGAGAACTACGACCCCAGTTAAAGTTGACTGTCGGATCTGTGCGAGTTTGCTTCAAGTTGGTGAAGTCCATGTTGTCGTAGTACTCTGCTTTGAGTCCATCTCCTTGAGATAGCACGCTGGCGCTAGCGGAAATACTGGGTTGTGCCTGATCAATGCTTTGTAGAGATGATTGAGCATTAATTATTGGACTTGGAGATGTTGACAACTGTTGATTTTTTGATTCAGTCATTGAGATATATGCCTTACAATAGTGCTAAAAATAATTCCAAAATTAATGTTCCAGAATTAGATTTCATATTGAATTTTTTCCAAAAACTGCGTAACAATTTTCTTTGCCAACATATTAATAAGCAAACAACAATTAGCTGACTAACATATTTGTTAATGCTGGTATCTTTTTACTTAATTACTAATAATTCTTAATCTCCTATTTGGCTGATTTCCTTTACTAATATCTATGCTATTATTTGTAGCAGCCTGAAAATAAAACACTAGAAAGTGATATACCTTGCTTTATCTTCTCTAAAAGCAGTGATATATAAAAATGTGTATGACCAAAAATACTAGAGATTAGTTCAAGGGCGTATTATTCCTTATAAATCTTTGTTTTCTTTCGAGAAATTTTTGAGCTTTGATGGAAGTAAACTAAGTTTGGTGAATTTAATCAGAAATTATAAATCACCTCTTTTGAGAGCTTCTAATCTCACTGATGTGCAGGTGCATGAAGTTGAGGTGAAGCAACCCCAATCGGGGCAGGTATATACTTAAATAATTAAATTAATATGTTTACATATAACAATCCGATTTGATTCCTGAATTACTCGTAAAGACTGGGGACTGGGAAGAAGGAATAAAGGTGTACTGAGTTTTTTTCACGCAATCA
>NZ_CAXTNP010000161.1:0-18505 GCF_964245575.1 uncultured Nostoc sp.
TATATCTACTATATGATTATATTCGGCTCCCTCTTTTGTTTTTTATTTAATTGTTCAATTCTAATATAAACTTAAAATGCAAAGATATGTTTCAATCCCGCGAACGGGTTTCATTTATTTGAAAGCCGCGAAACACGATATGTGCATGAGGCGCATATTGTTTCAATCCCGCGAACGGGTTTCATTTATTTGAAAGCTGCGATCACTCTTACAACATTCCTCACTATGTTGTGTTTCAATCCCGCGAACGGGTTTCATTTATTTGAAAGTTTAAACTGTCAACCAATGGTTTAACCAATGGTTGTTTCAATCCCGCGAACGGGTTTCATTTATTTGAAAGCAAATTGCTTCAGCCGTCTCCACCTCTGCCGAGTTTCAATCCCGCGAACGGGTTTCATTTATTTGAAAGCCGAGATGCAGCTACTGCTTTACTTCATGCTGATGAGCTGTTTCAATCCCGCGAACGGGTTTCATTTATTTGAAAGGTTACTTGAGCAATTTAATGCGTTTAAAGCTGCAATGTTTCAATCCCGCGAACGGGTTTCATTTATTTGAAAGCCCACGAGTCACAAATGAATCACAGAGCTACTCCCGCCAGGATTTTTGGCAGGTCTACTTCAAAAGTCCGTTTGCGGCATTCGTTGACAGGTTATAGATTGGACTTAAAGCTATGAAACTATTGATTTGTCAAGGTTCTGGCGATTTGGCGGGAGGTGGGGGGTTTTCGCCCGTGCTTTGCCCTGCCAAAAATCTTATTAGTATCATAGTATGATCGTATCTTGCTGTCGAGGTTGCTCGGAACCATAAGTAATAGTCTTACGTACAGATCCAGCATCCAAAACATAAATACGTACTGAATCTTCAGCTGGTTTAATCAAATTCTCAACCTGCATCTTTAGTTTAGCAAACTGGACAGCACTCAAAAAACATTCAAACACACTGTACTGTGTCCAAGTTCCATAGCCAGAGAGCATTTTATGTAGTTTTGTTCGCCGTTTATTCGCATTTTTACTATCTGGCAAATCGTAAATTACAAGGTAAAATAAAGTACTCATCGCAGTGCCAGGGATTTATAGGGAACTCCTTCCTGCAAATGCCGACTTAATAAACGTGCTTGCAATTCGATTGCACGACGATAGCTGCAACGATAGCCAAAAGAAGGATGCTTGAACTCATCGTTCATTTTTCGTTCCCATGCCTGTAAAAATTGTTTACGTCCAGATTCTGAAAGTCGATATGCACCCAAATTATCAGTAAAATCGGTGGGTTTGATTTCTTTATGAGTGATAACCGAAAGTATCAAATTATCTGCGACCAATGGGCGAAATTCTTCCATTAAATCTAAAACCATCGCAGGTTGTCCTCTAGTTGCTTCATGCAAATAACCAATGTAAGGATCTAAACCAGCTATATGTACCGCAGCTGTTACCTGAACCTGCAAAAGTCCATAGGCAAACCCCAATAATGCATTTACTGCATCTGTAGGAGGACGGCGATTTCTTCCGTTAAAAGACCATTGTTCTTCAAGCATCACCGACCAGGCAGCAAAATATTCTCGTGCAGCTAACCCTTCAACACCACGTACTTCATCAAGACTTGTTTTCTCTTTAACTAGCTGTTTGCGAGACTTCAACGGATTATCTTTTTGGTCGTGGCGGTACAAAACAGTATGCTGATTGTGGATTTTACCAGTAACAATTGTTTTGACAATCTCCAAACGATGGGCTTCGTTGCAATAAGCAGCATACTGGGACAGGCGCAACTGACCGTTACGGGAGTATCCAGGAAGCGCCGAACCTAAATATTTACCAAAACAAGAAAGGTAATGTACTGGCATTCCTAGCTCCAAAGCATAGATTAGAGCATCGCCAGTAATCTGCGGATTCCCCATCAGTACAACTTGTTCGACAGTTTGGGCAGGAACCGATTTTTTCTCCCAGCCGCCATCTTCTTGTTTTAACGCTACTTTAAAAGCTTCAGCTGCTTTACTCAGAACAGCATCAGGCTGAGTTACATAAAGAACAGACATGTTTTAGACCTCAAGGCGTAATTTTTTAATTTCTTTTGGTAAGCAAATTTTCTGCAAACTGCAATCTTGACACTTTTTAGGGTGGTCAATCGGTGGTGGCATTGTCCTTCCAACTGCAACCCGTGCTGCTGAAATTGCTTGTTTTGTAGCTTTTCGGAGTGTGGATGTAAAATCTACCCTTTCGCGGCGACGGTTGGCGTAGTAGAAAATTTCTCCATAAGGAATAGAACCTCCTGTGCGTTCTTCGAGACACAAAGCCGCACCGCACAGTTGAAAATGATCGCTCTTGTGGTTCGCCATACGCCCTTTTTTAAACTCCAAAGGGATTAACTGGTTATCTTTTTCTTCCACAGCATCGATAATTCCATTAATCAGAAGGCGATCGCTCCATACCCACTGATGTCGATAAATTACCTTATCACCTTCAACCTTCTTGCCTTCGTCATCAACATTGCGGTGCAAATGGCGACCAATGATAATGTGTTCGTTAACCGCATTTTCCCCAAGTTCATATTCCAGAAAGAAACGGCGGGGGCAATATTCCCAAGCATTTAGATAAGCTAAGGGAAGATAGTATTGTTCGTTCATGGTCTGTTAGAAAATACAAATTTTTAACTACGAACTGATGAAGGGTTATGGGTTTTAGACTTCTTCAGATTGGATGGCTTTTGCGCCATGTTTATTTGCAAAGCGAGTTGTGTCTGTCCCATTCCCATAGCAGTTTTACGCCCTACACCAGCGAAGAAGGCAAAATTTGCCAAAACAGTTGCAATTCGAGCCGTTTCAGGGCTATTAAATCTGTAGCGAACCCAACCCTGCGCCCCAATTTCCGTACCTTCTTCCATTTTGAGTGCATAGGTTTTGAGGTCGTAAGCTGTAACTAAAGCATTCCAATCACAAGTCGGGAGATGATATTGTTCTGGTGCAAAAATATTCCACCGCCGATGCAGCGAGTTAAATACCAATTCGGGTAATGGAAAGGTCTGTACACCTTGATTTTGCTTGAAGCTAGTAGGAGAGAGAAAATGCATTTCAATATCCGTCAAAACTTGCATTGGGTGTGACAGTAATGCATAATCAGCCGCACCTGCTAATTGATGTGTTCCCGGCAGCGCGTACATATTACGCAGTACAAATGGAAAATCAGCCAACACTAAAGATTGGGTTTCTGACTGTTCAAACCCACGCATCAAAGGCTCAACTAAACTTCCATCCAATAAACAAATCCGAAAATAAAAATAATCTCCTACACGCACCCCACCCTGACGGCGGTTTCCCAATAAGCCCGAAATAGCCAATGGTGAATTTTGACTAGCATGGATAGTTTCGGCAACAGATGGGTTTGCAGCAGCGAACCATTTAAGTACTAGTGCGTGCAATCCACGAGATAAAGTAGTTGGTATGTTTTCCACATCCGCAGCTGCAAGTTCGATAACGATTGAATGTAATGTAGAACATTTATGCAGTTGCAACGAGATTTCCTGCTCCATAAAATACTCCTGTTGGGAAATACATTTCTTCTGGTAATTGTTGATATTGTTCTGCGGTTAGTATGGATTTAAAAGCCTGCCAGTCATTTTTTTTAGCTTCATCGCTTTTTTTAGCTACTAAATACTCACCGCGTAACTGTGCTTGGCTTACCAAACTTACAGGAGGCATTACAATTCGGTTATAGAGTAATATCCGAGTATTAATTGGCAAATCTAAAGGATTTAAAGGATGCAAACAGGTGTAATCGCCAGATTTAGATTGCATAAGCTTATCTGGAATTCTTACCGTTTCTACTCTGATTTTTGATGCCCACTTTCCTAAACGTATCCAACGCGGGATTTTGATAGTTTCTGGAGCAATAATATAAGTACGATATTGGCTCCCAACAGCTAATTCTTTAGCTCGACCGTAATTAATTGGGTAATTTTTATCTGCACCTTTATCACCGAACTTTTTTGACTTTCCATAATAGCCAACTTGAGCAGCTTTAAAGGTATTAATTTGATATGACCAATTGATAGGTTGGGCAGGAAATACATAAATACCCACTTGATTTAGATGAAGAAGATTTTGTTCAGCACTTGCATCTAAATATGTCGGTTTTTGTGCTAGCTCCCCTTGCAGCCTATATGGTTGGGGAATATAGTGAATTGCAAAAAGTGCAAAACTTAGGGCCCAATTATGTAAATATTTCTCAGTCTCATAGAGAATTCCCATCTCTCGTGTAGCGAAAAAAACATTATCGTGTAGTGTTAAGGTACAATGATACAAAGCCATAGCAAAATCCTGTGATTACATTGAAAATGTAGGTTAAGGTGGGTTATCCACCCTAACAATCAGAAATAGCAATTAATCCTTTTTACCTTTCTTTTTCAACGCTCCAAAGGATTCTGCATAGGCTTTAGTTTGTCCGTAGAGTGTATTCATAGTTTCTACTAAATGAGCTTCATCTTGATATAGCGTCCCGACTTCATTGAGCAGTTCTTCTAATTCCGAACCAAAAATCAGCTTTGTTTTGCGTACAGGTTCATCATTTAGTAAACTATTCGCCACTGTTTCTACTTGCTGTAAAATGTCGCCAATAGGAGTGTCAACATCGCCCTTCAAGGCATCATAAAGTGCCTGTGTATAATGCAAGTTGCTAAACACTTCACCATCACAGAATGCAATCCCTGCAATATAGTTTTTCATCGTCCCTGTCCGTGATTCCTGTGCGCCATACCGTTTAGTACGTAGCAAATTACCTAGAACGTAAATAAAGCCCTCATGAGTAGGGTCGCGTAGGGTCTCGACTGTGGGAAATGTTACTTCTGGAATAACATGGTCTAATTCATTAATACTGCTACGCATTTCCCCTGCTTCACTCATTGTTCCTCCTTCAAAAGGAGCGTTAAAGGTAAAGCTGCGGTGTGATTGTTCGTAAGCGCTTAGAGAAAAAGCAGAGTCAGAGTATACTTTTGAACGTTCTGACCCACGATCACCGATCGCAAATCCGTAAATGATGCAGTCGGGGCATTTCTTACAGGATTTTTCACCGTTATATTCGCAGTATTTATCTTTATTAGTTTCGTCAGCGCTAGTGAGGTTTAAGCCACGGAGTAGTTCGCGTCCAGCAAGTCGTTCGGGGGTCGTTTGTTTGCGCTTGAACATTACCAAACGGCTAATTTGTTTTTTACTTTCATCCGTCATCCTTAAACCCGCCTGTGTTCGTGCAGTATTGAGAATTCCATCAGTTTGGAATACGGGAAATGATTGACTATGACGCAGTAGGATGAAGTGTATATACTTTCCAGATGCCAAGCGAGGAAATGAAGATTGGAATTGGGGTTTTAGAGTTTTGAGAATACTCATGATTTTGCTCTTGATAATTTAGTAAGGGGAATGAAAAATAGAAATTTAGGATGATTTTGCAGATTTTTCTTGCAAAGCTAACCAACGATAGGCAAACTCTGCACCCGATTTAATTCGGTTGTGATTTTCTTGCAATAAAGCACGATCACCTTTATAAAGGTCAAGAAATAGTTCACGTACACAGGTTGTCATAAATGCATGAATTGCAATTAGTTCACGTTCCTGCCGTATAGTCCTATCTGTTGATTTATCCATTATTAAAGGACGTTTATAAACTTCTTTACGTTCTAATGCATCCTGAAGCTGTCCAGAAGCTTGAAAAATTAAATCATCTATATCTACTTGCTGAGGAACCGACAAAATCATTTCCAAAGCTTTAGAAATTGGTAGTAAAATTGTGTGGCTAGACTCTCCTAAGTTTGCCTGGTAAAATACACGGTACTGTTGAACTAATTTTTCAATTAATTTCATTAGATAAACTCCGTTATTTGTTTCTGAACTATCTTGTTTCACCCAAAGCTGGGCATATCGCCAATAACGTTTAATTTCTTCTTGGCTAGGTATATCTCGTTTATCACGTCGTAATCCTTCTGTCGCTAAAGAAAAAATATTAAGTACATTTGTTGATACCTCACGAACTGTTTTAATCAAATCTCGCCACTTGGCATCTGGTGGAGAACTACGAGTATCTAGATGGAGGCTGTAAGCAAATAGAAGCCGCTGAATTGCATTTTCAAAATCCTGAATCCGCAATGAATTAGGCAATCCGAGTAAATTCCAAAATGATGCAGGTGCATCAAGGATGACAGACTCCCGGAAATCACTATCGCTGTTGTAAAATGGAACAGAACTACTAGTAGCTACTACTTTTACTCCTAGTAATATAGGAAGCGATAAAGCAAGAAAAGCTGGTTGTACCCATGCGTCAGTAAGCGTTTTACCTCTGGTTGTTGTATAGCTCATTGCCATAAAGGGCAAATCTTCTTTATTGTATTTATCATTTTGAAAACGTCCTAATTTTGCTTCATCATTTAACCAAGTAACGGATCGTAAAGCGCTCATATTCATTTCTGCCCCTAACCATTGCTTGCGGACATCCCAGAGATTTATTTGCTTCATATTGTTAACTAATAGTTTGATAGCAGCAGCAGTTTGTGGAGAATAAACATAAGCTGGAAAAATATATAAAAATATCGGTTGTTGTTCTTCTAGCTTTCCTGCTGGTACTGACCAAAAAGCTTGTCGCAGCAACATCTCTAAAGCCCAGATTTTAGAAATGCCACGTTTGATTTGTCTGCCTCCCAAAGAATTTTTATTGCTATACTGCTGTGGTTTAAATAAAACAACTGAATCCATCTGGTCTTCAGATGCAAACTCTCCTGAACTTAATGAGCAAATAGGTTGTTTTACTGCCTTTGTTTTAGCGTCAGTATAAACTGTAAACTCTGCCTCAAAGGAACGATGATTACTTTCCCATCCTTTAACTTTTAAATATTGAATTAAGTAAGTATAGAAAATATCGCGTATAGGGCTAGAATATGACGTTAATAAGTTATTTTCAAACCCCCACTTAGCTACATCTTTCGCCCATATCTCCATGCGTTCTGAGATATCTTCTAGCTTTAAAGTTGCATGAGTAGCAACATAATATGCTGCTGCATGATACCAACCATAATTGACACCCCCTGATTGGAACTGAGTCTCTTCGGGAGATACTTTGTCTTGAATCCCTAAAGTGATGAGCATCCAATTTATATACTCTGGAGAATCACTAAAAAATTCTTTCTGAATCAGAAAAATAAATTCAGCAATTCTATCTGCACGGATATCTGCACCTGTATTGAGAAATTGTTGCTCAGTTTCAGTTAAAGACAATTCCTCTAAACGTTTAGGAGTAGCAGGGTCTTTAATATTTGCTACTTTCACTTCAATTACTCGTGGTAATTTAGGTATTAATTCAAATGGAGGAAATAACTCTAAAGTTTGAGGTGCTACCTTTAATCCCTTGCCATCTCGCTTAAAGCCAATATCTCCACCTAGCATTTTACTTCCCAAAACTCCACTTATTTGTTCCCAAATAAATCTTTGTAATTCATTGATATCTGGAGTTTCACTATTTGTCGGTGTCAGATAAATTACACCTTGAGCAAAGAATAAAATTGGTTCCCAATTCAATCCTTTAGCAAATTTAATTGTGGCATTATGGATACCATTGCTTAGGATACCTACGGTATCTCGCAAACGATGATAAGCCAATTCTTTACTAATATTCAAAAATCGTAGTTGCTCTCTTAGTCTCTGCCCTCCAGTTTGAGTATCAATATCTGCTGGATCACTAAAATGCACTGCAATATCACCAAAAGCAACTAGACGGCGCAGAGGGATTTCTAAACGGCGGCGGTCTTTAATTTTAGGAACGGGCCAGTTTGCAGGGTAAATATTTGTGCCAACTTTGTTCTGGGTATTTTGTGCTAAGTAAGCAATTTCTGGTAAATATTCCTGCCATTGCGACCAAAATAATCCAAAGTTGAGTTTCTCTCCTAACTTGCGGCAGATATTAATAATTTCTTCGACTTCCCAGTTTTTTGGTGTTTCTTCTCCTTGACCATTACAATACTTGTTGTAATCGTGTAACGTTAATCCTAAACACAGTATATATTTTTCAATATCTGATAGAGGCTGATGTAAGTGTTTGCTGATATTCCAAGCCGTTAATAAGCCATTTAAAACGTGAACAAATAAATTTTGATCTGCACGGCTTGACCACTTTTGTGCTTTTTCTTGAGCATAACTGTCACTACGCTGAGATAACGTTTGATAGTGGGCTATGTAAGAACCGCCTAAAGCTGAAATTAAAGAGAACTCTTGTTCTAAATATGGTAGTAACTTATCAATATATAAATACAGAATAGGATCTGTATCTACTGGAAGAGTTTCGATTAGTAGTGTTTGGAGAAGGGTAGACATAATTATTCAATAATTAAAAATCAAAAGATGGAAGATTCAAATTGCGTACTAGTAAATTTTCTCAAATGCCACTTGAAAGCTTCTAAAAGTAAAGCATCCTGATTAAATGCACAGGCATAAGCTTGTTCACCAGCATCAATTAACCGATACAAACCAAATAAAGGGTTGAGGTTAAGAGTACTGCTTACTTCCCAATGGCTACTTAGCTTATTTTTATTCACTGGTATTAAAAAACTCAGTATCTTCTTTTGCTGTAAGCAAGTAATTACATGCGATTGAGGATGTCCAATTAAGCTTAATTTATCTACTAAGCAAAGCTCCCCAATAGATAATTCATGGCTCTGGCGATTGCATTGTAAGCTAATATTATTAATTCGCTCATCAACCCATTTCTCAATCCGAAGGTAAACACTAATAAAATCCTTTGGGAATTCTTCTTCGTCTCGTCCTAACTTCTTAGCTGCATTTAAGAACGCTTCGCGGTCAAGAATGTCCACTCGCGCATAAGGTAGTAATCGCAGTAAGTCATAAGTGTAAAAATTATTGCTATCCCAAACTGCTGCTTGCAGTGTTGAACCTCCTCTAAAACGTAAAAGTTCTTTTTGGATGGCTTTTTCAACATCTGTTTTCTGTTTTTTATACCAGTAACCTCGTACTGATTCGATACTTTGGGGATATACACGCTGTAAATCTTCGCTCATGCGTTCGCGTACTAATTGACTCACTTTCGCATTCTCCTGAGTCATTCGCCAAAACATTCCCTGTGCTTGCAATGCACCCCAACGCTGACGATATTTTTCAAATTCCTTAGGTGGGTTAAATGCATCAGCGATCGCCGAAACCAAAATATCTCGCGTTACTGTTTGATTGGGCGTAAGGTTTTTTTTCAAGCTTCCCATAACCCAAGGAGTATGACCTGGGATCAAAATAAATGCTGTGTAGGTATTAAAACCAGGATGTCTGCCTAAACGTCCCAAACGCTGCGTTACTGTAGCAGAGTCACTACTTTCAAAAATCAACAGGTGAATCTTAAAATCAACACCAACATCAACAGCAGACGTACCTACAACCAGAACTGGTTGTTCGGCATTTTTCAAGTCGCTTTGCACCTCCAATCTTTGTTGGCGATCAATACGTCCGCTAATTTCTTGAACTTTAACCCCTGGTAATAAAGCTTGCAGTAAACGAGTCACCTGACCAGCTTTCGCTACCGAATTGACAATAATCAATCCTCTCGCTTTTGACTCCGCATTCAGAATTTTCTGAATGCTGGGAATCATTTCCCTTAACCATGTCTGCGTGTCCGCATCTTTTGCTAATTCCACAAACTCTAGTTCCACAGCTTGCAGAATCTGTCGGAAACCAGGAGTTCCCTCATTTGCATACACTCCCTCAACTGGAACAACTTTAAAATCTGCATTGCGTAACTGTTCAATAAAATCGGGTTTGGGCGTTGCTGAAGTAAACAAAAACCGTCTGGGACGAGATTGATTTTCCTGACTGCGACGGATAAAAGCCAAACTATTTAAAGCAGCAGTTTCTTGATGGCTACCAAAAATATGAAATTCATCAAACACCCACAAATCTGGCCATTCTGCCAATACCAACGGTAGCAAATCGCTACCATAAGCTGGGTTGTGGTACTGATAGTGAGTAATGTAATGGAAAATATCGGGGTTGGTCAGCAGAACTGGCTTTTGTTGAATTGCTAGCAACAGTTCTTGAAACTTGTTACTTTTATCTGCTTGTTTAACCCGTCTGCTTAATTCCGCACCATATAAACGGTCTACTCGTTGAGAAGCATCTAAACCAAACAGTGTGTTATTTTTTTTTGTTGTTCAGCTTGGTCTTCTACTAGCTCAATTGTGGGATACAAGGCCATAGTACGAAAATCAGGATTGATCAGTCCTGGCAAATTTGCAGCTAGTGACTTACCATCACCGGTAGCAGATTGATTGCAGATAATATCTGCATCTCCATGTATAATTTCTCCATAAGTTTTTGCTTGATGCGATGATAAAGGACAAGCACACCCTGAAGGTGCTTGGAGATTGGGAGCTTTTTGAGTGACAATACATTCAGAGGTACACCCAATGGGACAGTTCTCAACTCCTGGGTTGAGTTGAGAGTAAAGAGGTTGTAAAAAAAGCTTCACTTTACTTACCCTGTGTCAGTTAAACACAGTGTAGTACCAGTTTTATAAAACTTGTAATCATTTTTTGACTATAATCAAAATTCCGGTCATACTACTGCTGTAAGCAATTAGAAAATATCTTCAAGCTATGCCGTCCAAAGTGGATACAAGCTATAACCAAATAGCCTTTACTCTAGAAATCCTCAGACTTCTGGCTGAAAAACCACGGCGACGCGAAGAATTAGCAGATTTACTCTCAATCTTTCTAGAACGGCATGGTAAATCTGCCGACAATATTGATGTCAAGCAAAAACTCACTCGCACGATTCGCAGACTTAGAGAGTGCGGTATCGAAATTAAAAGCAGTACTCACAGCCCCTACAAGCTAGTCGAGTCCAATTTCCCTGTTCTTCTCTCAACCGAACAGCGAGAAGCTCTTGCAGTAGCCGCGTATTTCCTTGCTGATATGGGTTTTTCTGCACAGGCAAGCCAAATTCAACGGATTGGAAACCTAACGGAATTAGACATTCCATCATTTGTTAAAGTCGATTTTAGTCCTCCCGTTGATTATAGCGATCGCAATTTAGATGTGATCGTCCGCCAACTCCAAGAACGCTTTGTGCAACAATGCCGTTATACTATCCGCTATCAGAGCAAACCAGGAGCAGAAGGACAAATTAAGGATATTGATCGTTCAGAACTGCGATTGCATGATGGTCTTCTCTACCTATTCGCTTTTACCCCCGACTGGCGTTCTTGGCGGTTTGACTATTGGCATAACATCGACCAAAACCATATCTTCCGACTCGATAGAATTCTCAGTGTGGGTGCTGCATCCGATACTCCTTGGGTATCCTGCGACTTTCCCAGATTGAAAGTATGCTATCGCACGAGCGGGCAATTGGCTAACTATAAGCCTCGACGTAAAGATGAAGTAGTTATCTACAGCGACCCAGAAGGAAAATTTCGTGAGATTGAAGCGACTATAGATTACTGGTTTTGGTTTCGGCAACGCATTTTAAAATATGGGGCAAATGTTAAAATTATTAGCCCCCAAACATTGGCTGATGAAATAAAGAAAGAGTACAAGAAGATATGGGAACAATATTCCCTAGAAGAAAACAGTGAAAAATTAACTGATTCCAGAACAGATTCAAAAAGCTTGCGGAATTGAAACTGTTAGGCGAAAAAGCATACGGCTTCATGAATCCACTTTCATATTAATGATTTCCGCTTGCGGAATTGAAACGATACAGGAGGAAGTTTGTGGACTGGGAACTGGTTGACTTTCATATTAATGATTTCCGCTTGCGGAATTGAAACAATGAAATAGATGACGCGATCGCCCCCCACCCCCACTATGACTGAAACCCACAACCTCGGCATGACCGATACTGAGTATGCCCAGCTACTAGCCCAAGGCTACGACCCCAACCTAGAACACCAGTTGATAGAGCTTGGCGAGAGCTTAGACCAAGCCCGAAAGCTAGCGCGAGTAGTGGGGCTGACCAAAGACAAAGCACCGGAGACTGAGGAGGAGTGGGAAGAGTTCATGGCAGTTTGGGGGAATTAGTTCTGGGGGAAAGTGGGCGTTGGGGCGATCGCCTCTCAGTTTTGGGGGAAAGGAGCGATCGCATAGCAAATCTTAACCGCACTTATAGAAAAAATAGTGCGACGATTTAGGGTAAGCGCTAAAATATCTAGGCTTAAGCTTGGCAGTTTAAAGGTTGACTATTCTGATTATTCTTTTATGACAAACGGCAATGGCAAAATAGACTTTTGGATAAGTGAGACAGTATCTCTACTTACTTTGTCATTGCTGCATAGCGTAGGATATAGGACTATCAGAAACATTGCGCTAGCAGATTTAGGATTTAAACAAGTACTTCAAGCCGAATCAAGTACTGAATTCATTACTTATCTCGTGCAGGCTAAGTGTAAAAATATCAATCAGATTACCAGCCAGATAGGTGAAGACTGGGTAAAATTTCGAGAAGAAACATGGAGCAAAGCTGTCAAACTCTATCGCCAACTTGAAGCTGAAAGAATACAAGTTATTCACTTTGGGCAAGATAACTTTCCTCAGTCTCTGCGTGAAATATCTGACCCTCCAAAATGGCTGTTTGTTCAAGGTGATATTTCTATCTTGCATCAACCAGCTTTAGCTATTGTAGGTACAAGAAAGCCTTCGGAAGATGGGTTATTTCTTGCTAATTACGTTGGAGCCTGTCTTCAGTACTTTAATGCGGTTACAGTTAGCGGATTAGCACTAGGTATTGACCAAATAATTCACAAAAAATCTATCAGAGCAAAAGTTCCTACAATTGCATTTATTGGAACTGGTATACTTCAAAACTATCCTGCTGGTTCTGAAAAATTGCGCCAGGAAATTTGCGAGAATGGCGGTGCAATAGTCTCAGAGTATTTACCAAACCAAAGCTATAGTGCTGAAAACTTTGTGCATCGTAATCGGTTGCAAGCGGGCTTGAGTGACGTTATTATACCAGTGGAGTGGAAAGAAAAAGGCGGAACATCACACACTGTTAAATTTGCACACAAAGCTCAAAAGCGAATAGTGTGCCTGAAATTACCTGATTGGTCTGATTCTCACAGTGAATTGTTGCTTGCTCAAAAGTTAGGTGCGGATATTTTTACCATTCCAGGTGAAGAACCAAAATTTATAACTGCTCTCAATGAATCTTTAACTAAAAAGAATTGTTTTGCAGGTCACTCACAAGAAGCGGAAGAAGAATTACAGAGTAGTATAAATGGTCAGCAAGCTAAGAATGAAACTTCAGAGTTTAAGAATAAACAACCCTTTGATAATCACCCTCAGCAATTATCCCTCTTTGATTTCAATTAACAACTAAACTCAATAAATATGGTTCAGATATTGAAAGGAATTATTTTAGGAATTGACAATATTTTGGCAACTGGCAAAGAAGATGATGCACAAATTGACTCATGGATTTTGAATGAAACGGGTCGCCTAATTAATTTCCTACAGAAAAATGGTATTCAACCAATTGTGTTAGCCAATCGTGATTGGTTTCTCAATGGTCAAAGACTAAAAGATTTCTTCACCAATAAATGGGGAGATTTTCAGTGGTTTATTGCAAATATTGATGGTACGCCTCATAAACCTTCAAAAGATTCTATTAACCATGTTTTAAGTGTCATGGGGTGGAATAAGAATGAAACTGTTTATTTGGGTAATACAGATGCTGATATGAAGACCGCAGTTAATGGTGGTCTTCTATTTTTAAATGCTACTTGGTATGAACAAACCAATTATTACGGGTTTGAATTTACATCACCTCTTGATGTAGCTAGGTTTGTTGACATATTTTGCTTGCGAGAAAACTTGTGGCATTACTGTATTAACCATCAGGGACTAGAATTTTATTCACTTGGTACTTACGGCTTTTTAGAACAAAAGTATGCTGTCTACTCTCAAGATGCAAAAGAAGCTGCTAAGAACGGTAGGGGGCATCCTGACTTTTGGATTAAATATTTACTGTCTACTGTCTACTTTTCTGGGATGCACGAGCGGATTGACTACATTGCTCCCTATCCAGGTCATCAACAAGGTGGGGCGCTAAGTGTTATGGAAGAAGCTACAATCGCTTTTGCTAAGTGTTTTAGAAAAAAATATTTAAAAGATTTAATTATTAGACATACTACTTCAATAAAATCTTCTTCAGCTAGGAACTCTGGTAAATCCCTAGATCATTTGAATCAATTGAATACAATTATGCTCAATGATTGTCCATCTTATGGTAATGATAAAACTTATAAAAAATCTCCTCTAAAATCAGGTAAAGCAGTTTTAGTTTTAGATGATATATGCACAGAAGGATACTCTTTTGAAGCTGCTAGAGCTTACATAAAACAAACAGGAGCAGAAGTAATTTGTTTATCACTTTTAAAAACAATAGTTAAAGATTATAGACAAATAGTTTCCGTGAGTAGCTTTAATCCTTTTGAACCCAACCAATTTACATCAATTAGCGAGATTTTTCGACATCCGTATAATAATTACATTTCAAGTCCTCTAAGTCACGAAGAGATAGGCTCTAAGCTGCAAGCCTATGACAATTGGCAGTGGCCTAATAGTATTTGAGAGATTGCGATCACCCCAATTCTTAGAGGAAAACTCAAAAGCGATCGCCCCCACCCAATTCAAGCGAGGAAACAGAAGCGATACAAAAAAGCCCAGTCATCTCATAACTGGGCTTTTTGCATCTCAATCAATTATTGTCGGTAGAGTAGTTGCATCACAACTAATTAAGCAGTAGGTTGTTCTAGATTAACCTTGACAACTTTGTTCTTTTCTTGCTCGGATTTGGGCAGTGTCAAATTCAAGATACCGTTTTTATAATCTGCGATGACATTGGTATTTTGAACCCTAGCAGATAGAGGAATTACACGCTGGAACTTTCCGTAGTAAAATTCACTCTTGGTAGTGCCATTGTTTTCGGTTTTAGTTTCAGACTTGCGCTCACCACTAATGCTAACAGCATCTTCAGTGACTTGAATATCTAAGTCTTTAGCGTCTAGTCCTGGCAGTTCTAGCTTCAAATGCAGAGCATCATCAGTTTCTTGTAGTTCAGCAGCCGGAACTCTGATAAAGCCTTTTTCAACCCGTGCAGATGGTACTCTGGTATCTCCAAGTAAGCCGTTGATGTGACGTTCTAAAGCGTTCAATTCTTGCCAGGGGTTGTAACGACGAACTAGCATATTAATTTATCCTTTGTACCAATAGTAGTTTTTTGCTCAATTAACTGAGGATTTAATTCCTTGCTTTGATTACTATACTATTGAGAATTAGAAAGCTTGTAAATTCGGTTTTTTCACCTAATAAGTGATGATTACCGCAAGAATTATTAGGTGAATTACAAGGTGTAGAAAACTGCAAAATTATTAGTTCGGTAAACCCTAGAAATGCTGAATTGAATTTGACTAGACATCACGTTTTTATGTCAGCCCGAAGTGTGCGTATTTCGTTGTCGGCGCAGCCAAAAAGCCGCCCCCATCATGCCTATAAGAGCCGACGCAGTGGTAGTGCTTGGCTCTGGAATGTTTTTTGAAAATACCTGAATGGTTCCACTGACTTTTGATTTGCCTGTTGTAGGAATATTTGGGTCTAGACTGATTTGATAAACCTCAGAAAGTGTCAGTGTGCCGACAGCGCCTTTAAATAAACCTTCACCACTAGTAATAGTAAAAATATTCGTGGCAGTGCCTTTTGAGGAGAGAAAGTCAATTACTCCAGTAGCGTTATTTGTGCCAAACAATTTATTACTGTCGTTACCAAACAACACTACCTCGCCTACTGGCAAACCCTCTAAGCCAAATGTTGCAGCATCTGTGTTAAATCGCAACTCTCCAGTAGCAAAGTTAACTTGGCTATATGTTAAACCGCTAACTTTCGTTAAATCATAGGGAGCATCAATACTTTGCCCTGAAATAGTTGTTACTGAAACGTCTGGCGTGATGGGTTTAGACGTGGAGGATACGTCATAAGTGGCATTGAATTTGTAAAGCTGTTGTGCAGTCGTACTTTTGACATCTAACCCAAAACCAATTAAAGCCAAGGCCACTGTCACAAGCCATGTAGTGTATGAGCGATGCATAAAAATTTAGGTATTTAGCAGTTAAAAGACTGACTATAAGAATACAGTAATATTTAGGTTCTCTTTAACCTACCCAAACGGTTGCCCCCATCTCTCCCAGTTCTCTTTATTGAATGGACTGCGCCACTTCAAAATTAAACTCAATTCCAACTCCTGCCGTGTGCGTCGGTCAGTGGGTGCATCCCACCAAAACGCCGCATTGACCGCAGTCTTCATTCCATAGCGATAATGTAAATCTTGGTAGCTGGCAATGTAATCTTTGCAGGCATGTATGCCCTTCCACCGCTTGTTAGAGCGGCAGGTTTCCCCCACATACAGCACAACAGAAGCAGCCGAGTCAATGATGAAATAGAGGCACGCATCGCCGGGGCAAGAAGCTGGCATCCTCCAAAAAGATATTGGCACAAGCCGCAGCAAGAGCGGATCAATTTGATCTGGGTCGCAGTGCTTTGGTGCAATGTCGAATAATGTCGCCTGCTGCACTGGCTTGGTTTTCCTCACCCGTTGCTGATAGTCTAAAATTTGCGCTTTCCACTTCAGCAGGGCATCAGCACTCATCACCAATGTATGTGCTCTACGTGCTGGTGTGGGTTTCACTTCTGGAAATAGGTTTAGTTGATTAGGTTCCAAGGGTATTACGGGAGCGTGCCGATTAGCTGATTATCTCCCAGAACTGGAAACCAAGAAACTTGTTAACGGGCTTAGGAAAGCGTAGTTTACCGCCGCAGGCATCGCCAACGCCTTCACTTTCCTTTTTTTCCTCTAAGAAATTTTCGGGTATCCATTCACACAAACTATACTTATGTTCAAGAGATAAGAAGAGACGAGCAAGCGATGTCTACGCTTGACTCCATTGCACTTACATTCTTCAAATCAACATTACCCTAATCCAGAAGATAGATACATTTTTGAAAAGTTGAAGCACACTTGTAGGAGCAACTTTAACTTGTTCCAAATGGTATGGCAATGTGGCTAAAATATGGTGTAAATGAAGATGGTATCTTGATATGTATTGAAGATATCAACAGGGGGAAGACTTTACTTAAGTGTCCTTACTGTAATGGTGAGTTAACTGCCAAGAAAGGCAAGGTTAAAGAGCATCATTTTGCTCATAATGACCAAACTTGTCGCCCCATAGCTAACCGAGAATTCCCGACTCTGCCACTGTATGATAATTTCAATGTTCAGTTATCCGGCAAGGATTTAGCACAGTTAAAATTACTCTGGAAGGAATACGGAGTCAAAAATTACCCTATTAGTTCCTACTTAGTTACTCCTGGGTTAATAAAAGCAGGGATGTTGAGAAAAAACGTATACTTAACCCCGCCAGAATATGAATTTACTGATTTGGGTAAAATTCCTGTAGGAGCGCTGGAGTTAACACTATTCAACGATGTGCAGTCGCCGCTATTGCTTAAAAAGCTGTTGAAGGTGGAGCTAGCTTTTAACCATGCCAAGTACAAAAATGCCCCAGATTTAGCATATCGATTTACTGATTTGAAGCTGTATCGCGCTCAACTTAAACGTATTCTATCCTCTAGCCTATATTTTTTAGAGATTGAAACTAATATTGGAATTATCTACAAGATAGGAGTAACCCAAAGACCTGTTATCAAGCGAGTAGCAGAAGTAAAAATTGATTTACTTGCTCATTATTCGAGTGTTGCTGTTAAAGTATTAGGAACTTGGGAGCATAGGGGGAATATTGAACTGTATTTTAAACACCGCTATCGGGACTTTAATTATCCCATCGGGAGTTTAACAGAGTACTATAAGTTTAATACTGAGGATGTCAAAATCGTGCTGTGCAACCTGCAACAAATGCAACCTAAAATACTATCTCTTGATGAAATAGATATTCTTGAGGAGAATACTAGCTTGATTCAAGTTGCTGTGTAGCGTTTTGGTATGAACTACTGCGATCGCTCTTTTCTTCTAAAAAACTGGAATCAGAGGGCGATCGCCAAAAATTGCCCCTCGCCGCTCCAGGTCATGCATCATATTCTCTGTAATACCTAGACTTCCTCCAAATAAAGCGTTTGCAACAATAGCATCGCTAAGGTTGGCATGGCTCAGGTTAGCTCTGCTCAGGTTAGCTCTGCTCAGGTTAGCTCTGCTCAGGTTAGCTCTGCTCAGGTTGGCACCCCTCAGGTCGGCACCTCTCAAGTCTCGGCCGTTAGCTCCGTGATTAACAATCTCCCAGACTAAACGCCATTTAGCATCAATCTGTGTCTCCCCATTAATAATTACATATCTCAGGTTGACACCCCTCAGGTCGGCACCCCTCAGGTCGGCACCTCTCAAGTCGGCACCTCTCAAGTCGGCACCGCTCAAGTCGGCAACGCTCAAGTCGGCACCGCTAAAATATCCACCAATAAAAAGAGCAAAAATAAAATA
>NZ_CAXTNP010000162.1:0-18486 GCF_964245575.1 uncultured Nostoc sp.
GTTCTTCTGCTCTGGCCGATACTTCTGCTTGTAGCCCAATTCTCAATTCCTGCTCTAGACGCTCTAACTCCTGCTGGTGTTGCTCTTTGATTTGGGCGATGGCCTCAGAATATTCTTTTGGGTAAGTCCGCTCACTCGATTCGGACACAATTGCGTCATTTGAATCAGCCAAATCACTATTGTTCACCAGCAGCCTCTCACCATCGCTGAAGGTAACAATCTGCTGATAATTATTTGGTGCGTCTGCCTCAATCACTCCCGATTCGCCATATCTGGGATGTGATTGTGAGGAAATCCTGGCCGATTTACACAATTGCGTTTTAGGGTTTTCGCTTTTTGCGGCGCGTTTAGTTGTTGGTGCAACCTTCTGAACTGCTTTAGCAAAATCGGCAGCAGTTGGGAAGGGTTTTTCTTTGGCTGCGATCGCAACAGCTTCGTGTAACTTATCAGGAGTTTTAGCCAGCCGGAGTAAGGGGCGAGTTTGAGAGGGTTTAGTAATCTTTTCCCTGAGTTCCTCTGGCAGGGTATCAACTACTTTCTTCGCAGACAGCAAATCTCTGACCCGCCGATATCCGCCATGTTTGATTAGCTCTTTTTCACAATAGTCCTCAAAGCTGAGATATCCACCATCTTTGTAGTAGTGGTTGTCTCGCATTAGACGTAGTTCATCTATTGCTTGCCACTCGAACCTATCGATGGCGGTGAAGGTTTCCTGAATGCTGGTGTTGACAACACTGTAATCAAGTGCTGTTGTTTGTTCAGAGTCTAGTGTCAGCATATTTATTGCTCACTATGGCAAATACTATGAATGTTGTAGGTAGTAAGGAACTTGCAGGAGCCGTTAGGCTTATCGCTTTTAGTGGTTATTAGGCGACTTCAGCAAACCTTACAAATCGATTCAAGTCCGGGTAAACCGCTTTAAAGTAAATAATTTCGTTCTCTTTATGATCAAGATGAAGGTATAAATGAACTTCGTCTGGGTCTTTCCTGAAAGTACTTTTTCCTCGCCAGCAGTTCTGTTCTGATTTCTCACAGTTACAAGACTCAGCATAAATGTCTGCAATGACTGCCTTTGGTGCATAACTTTTGACTGTAGTGACTGAAGCGTGAATATTTCTCTTGTCCTTATTCACCAAAAACAAGTTATATGCAGGTGCGATCTGAACAAGGCTGACAAAAAACTGGATGATTTCTGGAACTGCTTTTTGAAGAATGATGCGATCGCTCTCCAGCGTGAGCAGTTGATCCTCTACTTTCGGGTAGGAGAACAAACGATGGCTGCGCCAACGCCAAGGGCGAACGCGGATTGAAATGTTTCGCTGGCTGACTCCAGAGATGGCCAAGTTTTTCTGAATATCCTGAATATTGTCTCTAATCCTGTGGTAAAGAAAAAGTTCAGTACCAAAGTTAGGGCCAAACATCTTACCCATGCTGTCGTAGAACCGCGCCCCTTCATGTACGGATGATGGAGCATCCAGACACCAGCCTTTAGGGTCTGTCATGATCCGGTGAATAATTTCATCATTTTTAGCATCACCGTTCCCAAACCCAGCAAGCTCTAAGTAAACTTGTCTGTCTAACAATGAAGAGTAAATGAACTTATGGCGTTTGGGGTATCTCAGTCTAAGGCAGTCTTGCAGCAGTGAGGATAAGCCATCTGTGCTGAATAAGTTGGGATTGTCTTGGAGGAGTAACTGTAAAACTGGTAAATTAGACATACTATTTCTTTGCTAAAGGATTAGTCTGGGCGATTGTTCTTCTTGGCGGGAGGCGATCGCTTTTAACTTAGTCCAAGAGTAAATATGTCAATAAAGTTTTCTAGTGACTCAAATAAAGATGGCGTGGGATTCATAACTGTATAACCTCGTACATAACTAAGAAATTATGTTAGCACAAGTTAGTACGAGGTGATCTATAAAAAACAAAACCCACCTAATGCTCGGCGGGTTTGTCCTTGATAACAGTGTTAATAATGTGATCACGCCATTGCCTGAGAGTGGTGTTCTCGTCTCTCAGGCGACTAATTCCCCCAGGCATTCCTCTACAAGAGACTCAAGTCTTTGAACTCTTTGCTCAATCTGGGCTACATCGTGGTTATTTTCCGAATTTTCTGTCTCTACATATTCTTTAATAAATTTTAAAAGTACATCTGTAACAGTTTTGCCCTGCGCTTCGACTTTAGACCGAAAAGCTGTTCGTATCTCCTCTTCAATGCGAATCGTTAGACGAGATTCAATAGCCATAGACAATCTCCTTTTGTTTTAGGTTATCACAAGCCGTTAGTACGATTTATTCTACCAGGAAATATATTGGACTGGGGTTTCGTACTAACTATATTGACAAACGTACTAACTTGTACTAACATGGTAAATATGAAGGAGGAAACAAGCGCAACGCCTCCCAGTAAATAAAGATGCGCTCACTACAGAACTTTGACAGCACAATCCAGAGTGACCGCTTGAGGAGCAACCGAGGCACTGGCACAACCAGAGAAGGCGAGGGGTACACAGTCGGTAAATGGATTTGCACTTAATAAATGATTAACAAAAGACGTTAGACGATTAGCTTTTGACGTTGTTAAAGCTGTACACGTCCCCTGACGCTATTCATCTGCTGTCTTGATAATGCTCTTAGCAACTAGCTTTGATGGCTACGCCAAATCAAGTTTGAGAACGTTGTGCGAAACCACAACGTTGTTTGCACACATAACAAAGGCGACCGCTACTGTCTCGCAAACTCAGCGATCGCCTTTTCCCCAATTACGGAGATTTACATTATGCCTTATACAACATATACACAGCAAGCAATTGCTAAGTCTTCTGTTGATGAACAAACCTTAGCCCAAGCAGAACTCTACAGCCACCTCGAATCCCAAGCCGAAGCTGTAGCCCCAACCCAAGACCCCCTGACTGCTCGTGACCGTCGGATCATTGGCGAGATTATCGAGGTCGAACCCGAATCAGTTCGTACTATCTGGATCGAAGGCGAGATTACAGTATGGGTGCAGTTAGTCGGTAGTGGACGGCTACCCTACGACCGAAACTGGTTCGCTACAAGAGTTGCAGAGGTTAAAGCGACTCTGCCAGAAACTCCACGCGAACGGAATGAGCGCTTGGAGTCCGAGTTGAAAGAAGCTTGCACTATTTTCGGTTTGTACCACGGAGAGATTGATTATCTAGTATTCGGCACGAAAGTCTACCGAAATAGGCATTTTGTAGGCAACGTTTGGTGTAACGGACAAGAGTGGTATTCCAACCCCAGGAAGTATGGTTTGGATCGAGTTGCTCAGACGGCAGTTGGAGCGATCGCACTTTTGGGAGTTCGACCATCAGTAGCTTAGTTGTTGCAAGTGAGAAAGAGCGGTTGCAATCCTAGAGTGGGAGCAATCGCCGCTCAACCGAAATTTAGACAATTCAAATCATCATGTCACAGAATATGATTACCACGTTTTCTCTTTAACAGACGGAATTGGAAGAGTCTCTTGACAAGATACTGTTGCCTCCAACAGACCCTAATGCAGAGGTTATGGAAATCCCTGGCTACAAGCTAGTGTATGTCAATGGAGCTTTGGCAAACAAAAGCAAATCATCCCAATTTAAGCGCTAGGTTGGCTTTGTGTTTCAGCATGATGGGAACTGGATTGACCATGTTTATCGGTAGTCGGATTGAGGAAGCGCAATTTGAAGAATCACTAAAACCCAGACCTGTGCCTCTTCCGTGCCGAAGTTGCAAGCATTTCCACGGGGTTGTCTACAACGGTGTACTTTTCAATTGCGCTGTTCATCCCAAAGGCTCACCAGGTGATAAATGCCCTGATTGGCAAACATTCAAAAAATCTAAACATGAAGTATGAAACGACCGATTTTCATCTTTGGCATCGGTGCAGCAGCAACAATTATCTGTAGTTATGTTGGCACTCAATATCTCGGTAAAAATATCATGTATGCCATTGGTGGGGCAATAGTCGGAACTGGGATCACAACATTCATTACTGACCGAATTGCAAGACAAATTGAGGCTAACCAAATTCTGTTAGGCCAACCTCAGCCCAACTCTTGGAGAAGCTACGCTAACGACTACACTCAGGGCAGGCCTTTACCTATACCTACCAACTGTAAAGGGTGCAAATACTATCACGGTATCCCGTACAACGGTGTAACGCTCAATTGCGCTATTCATCCTCAAGGATCATTTGGCGAACAATGCACGGATTGGCAAGGCTTTCAAGAATCTATACAACTAGATCCAACTGAAAGAATTGTAAATATTCTTTTTCAGCCCGACGAAGACGAACCAACTGGACACGTCACTATATTCCGTTGCTTAGGCGACTGGCACGAGTCAGAATTAACAAAACCCTGCGAAGAAGCTACTTCTGTTGTCTCAATTGCTAGCCCTTTAGCTTGTCCAATAACTTCGGATCTAAAAATGGATAAGTATTGCGAAAAATCTGGATTTATTCGCACTTCAATCGGCATGAAAAAAAAGATATTTAGTCGTGAAGACCTTGCACAAACTTGATTGGCATTCTTATAAATTACAAAGGAACAAGAAAATGACGTTAACTCTAGATAATCGCTCTCAAAACAAAGAATCGTCCCTAACGCAAGCATTGCGGCAGATACAACAGCTAAACTCCAAAATTGCTGTGTTAGAGCAGCAGCATCAAGATTATGTGCAGAAGCAACAGAATTTGATTGCTGCGATCGCTGAGATTTGTGTTTCTCCGATACAGGAAGTACAGGCGCTGCGGATTCTGATTTATCGGGGAGAAGCAGCTTGTCGGCAGTACTTGCGTTCGGTGCTAGTCAAACAGAGGAAGAATTCTTGAAGAGGCAAGGGAGAAGAAGAATTACTCAAACATAATTCTCTTTTCTCCCTTCCCTTTCCTCGCTTGTTCCCTTATCACTCGACCAGATTCTCTTCAGAAGGAATCAAACCCAATTGATGACGGGCAAGAGTTCCCTGAATGTGAAGCGCAAATCCTTTTTCCCAAAACAGTCGATGCATTTCTGACTCATTCCATCCTTCCATTGCTTGAATCCGTTTTGCTGCTTCATACAACGGCTCTGGAATAGAAACTGCGGTCTGAACCATTTTTGGTGTAGTTTTCTTAGGCATTTTCTGATCGTAAGGAGATTTATATATAACTTTACCCCTATAGTTACCTTTTTTTTACAAGAAACTTCCAAAATAAATATACTATCTAAAGGAATATAGATAGCATATTTATGCTACTCTAGAATCGCTTGACCAAAACTAAGGGTGTAGGATGCTATTGCACCTTGTATTCTAGTCTCTTTCTCTCCTGCAAGAACTGCACAAAAGCCTCTTCGTTTAGGGATTAGGACAATCTAGTTTGATTCCGAAAAGAGAAAGAAAAAACTGGAAAGTGTGATTCTACCAGTAGCTATTACCTAACCGTAGAAATAGCCTAGAGAAGGATTTTACGATTATGATTCAGCCGCCACTAACATTTGAAGAGTTAGACCCGTTAATTTTTTGTCAGGCTTGGGGGCTGACGTATGAAGAGGCTTCAAAGTATCTAAAGATTGGAGCCAGAACATTAGCAGCGTATGCTTGCCAAGGGAAAGTAACACGTCGCAACCCATCAGCCAGAGTAAGAGCTTTAGCGGCCATTCAGCATAACTTATGGATTCGAGAAGGGAAACAACCTCAAGATTCAAAAATCTTGTGAGAATCGCTTTATTAATCAACAAAGTTGTCAACTCTGTTCATTGCCTGTTACATACAGGTTTTTTAGTATGTATTTAACAAGTGCAACACTGTTGCAGTTTATCTCAAATAAAAAGCGATAAATTCACTTTTTAGAGTCAACAGATTGCTTGAAGTACAAATTTATATATCTGAAATTATGGTACTAAGCGTGACAACATCTCAGATTAAACTTATTGGTATAGTTGCAGTAATTATGCCATAAAGAAGTGCAAATTTATCTCTGAAAATTAATATTTCTCATAATATTAATTATTTTCACACCTGCAACGTTGCAACATTGTTCATTTATGTTGCAGGTGTGAAAAACCAAAAACCTTGCAACAATGTGCGGCGATCAAAAACCATGAATTGCAAAAATAATGTCTCACACATACCAAAAATCCTAGTTTTTTTAGTTTTTCATCACAAAATCAAATTCCTGACTAGGAATGTTGCAAAGGGCGGGTGCAACAATGTCGCTGACTGATTTGGTTAATCTTTTGGTTGACATAAAGCAAGATTTTAAAATTCGTGATGCATTTTTAGATAATTTGCTATCAAGAACAGAATGGGCTAATTTTTTAGGATTCCATCGTTCGACTTTATGGAGATGGGAAGAGCAAATTATTAGCAAAATTCCACCATTAAAATCTAGCTACTATGAAAACCAGAGGGGAGTCCGAAGCAATTACTTAGATGGATACCAAAGGTTTTTATTAGCAATTATTTACTTACTTAAAGGTGAATCAGTAGAGAAAGGTATTAAAAACAACGCTCAAGTTGTCAAGTTCCTCAAAAGGAATTTTATGCATTTACGTCGTAAAGAATTTGAAAAATGGAAGGAGAGCCAGTAATGTTTACTAAAGCACAGCTCATTGAATATTTCAGCGATCGCTACACCGATGTGCAAGTAATAGAAGCACTCCGAATCATGCGTGACCACGGAGCAGACGTTAACCCCGAAGGCGATGAGTTTAGTCCAGACATCACAGAAGAGTTGGAGAAAGTGTTTGAACTTGTCGGTGCAGCAATTAATAGCCAAAAACACCTGCCAGCATCAGAGCAGGAGTCCGAAGCAATTCAACAAGCAACCAACATGGCAGCTAATATTATCCCGAACATCAATCATCAGATGATGGCAGGGATGATTCGGGTGGTAATGAGTGGTGCGGTAGCTCAAGCCAATGCCATAGCAACATTAGAAGCAAAGGTATTTCAGAGGGCGTTAGACCATACCAGAGGTGTAGTTGCTAATTCTTTCCTTGAGCAAACACAGTACAGCACCCAATACTTGCGTTCACTCTCAGACAACGATGGACAAATCAATAAACTGCTTGCTGGCTACGGTGTAGAAACAGTAGATGTTGATGCGTTTTTGAGTGAGGTTAAAGCTTTAACCCCTCAAGTCAAATCTGATGTACGCAATTTCAAATCGGGAGCAAGTGCTGATAGCAGTTTCAGTATTGATGCTTTTTTAGAGGAGATGGGGGAATGAATAGTGCAAGGCTTTGGAGAAAACACAAAACATCAATTGTATTTGGCACGTTAATTGGGGCATCTCTGCTTTATTCCTCTGGTGATATTCAAAGGAATATGGGAGCAATCACTGATATTAAGCAATCCATTGCTCAAAACTCCAAGCAACAAACAATCCTGGAGCAACAACTTGAGTTTGAGCTTGAACTTGCGACTATTGCTGATTCCAGGTATGAATCTGGATGTCTGCCGATTGTGGCCACAGTCTACCCCCATAAATACGTGACGATTGTCCAAGGAAAAGTGATCCAAGACCGGATCACACGAAACCCTTTGCCAAAAGGAACTGTGGTATGTGATGCCAACGGTAATACTGGTGTGATTGCCTTGAGGGGAGAAGTGGAGGCGATAGCTTTTACCGGAAACAGAGATTTAGTTGCCACTCGGCTTAAACGCTTTCGTGGTGGTACATACAGCCAGCCAATAGATTCAGGAGCAAAGCAGTGAATTTTACGATGCCGAAAAGAGAGAATAGGCAAAAAACTAACTCGTGGTTACGACTTTTGTATTGGGGGTTAGTGATAGCTGGTATCTGGTTTGCCTACTTAAACATTCAACCTTATGAAAGAGCCGTGTCATTTTTGGGAGGTAAAGCTACCAGTAGTGCTTTTACTTCTCTGGTAGCTGCAATCCCGATTATTAATGGTATTGCAGCTATATTCTCTAAGAGTCTTTCTTGGATACTCGGAGCAATACTTTGGAGTGTGATTCAGATAATAGAAGTGTTACCACTGATTCTCTATAACAATGAAAAATTTATAGAGAAGATTGTCTCTGAGGCAGATGGGCGTTCCCGCTATCAAGAAAAAGAAACGGATGATCCAACACTCAAAATGCTTAAACGGACGTATAATCACCTGCCAATCTCTGTTGTCAGCAACTTAGAGGTGTTGAAAATCTTTACCTACACAGTCGATTTTCTGATTTGCCTTACGGTTTATTCTCCCGTGTCCAGTGGTAAAATCTCAGACTTAATATTTATTTTGGCTACTGGACAGTGGGGGAAGTTGGACTATGGGAATCTTGCACTGGCACTGATTACGTTGTTTGCAATTGAGGTAATAGTTTCTCTGATTATTTGGGTGGGTAAGCTTTCTTACGCGATTAAGTCTTAGCAGTCCCTTAAACCGGGAGCGCAGTATTCAATATAAGCGCTCTCCTTTCCCCCACAAAAACTTTCATTTTATTTAAAAAAATATGGATATGACACGTTTTGATATTACGAAAAACCAAAAAACACCCGAACAATGGAGTGCCATCGCTTTTAAACATACCACTGAAAATAACATTCAATGGAACATTGCTCTTGGGTTAATTGTAGCGGCAGTTGCGGCAAGTGCCACAACTCCAGTCACGGGGGCGCTCATTGCCGGATGGACAATATACAGCAGTTTTAAAAAAGCTAAAGATATTCAACGAAATCAAACAGCTATTAGAGAATACGGCTGTATTGCTCATATTCTCGACGGTGATGATTTTAGAGGCTATGTTCAACAGGTTGGGCATGATTCTGTGAACAAAGAGTTACAGTTTGCTAGTAGTCAAGAGTATGAATTTTCTAATGCCGCAATTGATTATATTGAAGAAACAGCACGACTCAATGAATCGCCCCAAGCACTTATTCCGAATGGCTACACACTGCCCACTCCAACCTCTTCATTACCTGCAAATATAAATACATCATCTTCAATTCACAATCCCACACACGTTATAGATATAGTTCGAGAAATTGCTTCACCTATTCGGAACTGTATTATTTTTGGGATTGGTGGAAGCGGTAAAGGAATGCTGGTTGCTAATGCCTTACGTCGAATCAAAGCCGAAAACCCAAACCGCAAAATCTTTTATATTGACCCCAAAAATGAACCATCTGAATATGGTTACACAGAGGGCGTGGTTGACGTTGTTCGGCGTAAAAAATGTAAAAATGAATCCCCAGAAAACATTTGTAAATGGATGGATGAAGTACTTGATGGAACTGACGAATCAATAGGTTACATCGAATGGGCTAATAATCAAGAGGAATGTTTATTAGTCATTGACGAAGGTTCCACCCTTGGAGATGCGGCTAAAAAATGTCGAAACGAGCGGATTGGCACATTGATTTTACATATTTCTTCACTTGGCGGTTCTAGCAAGGAGAATGTTTGGCTACTTGCTCAATCTCCTTATGTTGGTCCATTGGGGTTAAATTTGTCTGCTACTAGCCAAATTACGGCAGTTGCCATCATTTCAGATAAGAATACTAACGTTTTAAAACAGTGGAAAAAGTCACCAATTCTCGAAATGATTGATTTAGTGCAAATAAACACTTTGATTAAAGCTTCCCCTTGCAACCGCGCTGTGTTCTTTGGTGGTAATTCCACATGGGGCGCAATGCCAGAATTGCCTAATTACTCTGCTCTTGATCGGGACAACGATAAACCAACAGGAGATTCATTATCAACCGAACAACGGCAGCAGTTGAGAGCAGCGACAGCCACACCCCTAAGCCCTTCTCAACAAATGATTGATTTTTTGGAGCGGACACGGCATTTAACACTTGAAGATTTTATCGTCAAAGAATTGGGACAAAATGACCGTGCCGATGAATTAAAAACAGCAATTGTTACACTTATCCGCCAAACTGACCATCAAGGATTAATTTACAAATTTAAAATTGATGTTTGATTGGAGATTTTATTCACTTCTGCCTGGAATCTCATTATTTATTGAACCAATTAGACTTACATAATGCGTAAATCCTTAACTTCATTTGAATACGCTAGGAACTGGTCAATAACTTGCCGTCGTGTAAGAAGTCTTCAAAGCCGTTGCACTAATAATCCCTGGCATGGCAAAGCTACGATAGTACATCATCTACATTATCGGCGATCGCTCCTGCGCCGGATTTTGGGAATGTTTTTACTGCATTTTCCTCGTGCTTCTGTGTCTGGTTACGAAATTCCTGGCTGGGATTGTGTAGGGGTATGCAAAAGTTGCCATGAAAATTACTATGGCAGAAGTAGCAGCCGCACCTCAGTTCACTACTATCAAGTTTGGGTACAAAGAGGTGGATTAAATAATCATCAAACTTGGATTAAAGCGACATCTCTACGAATTAAATTTTGCTTTCTGGCGTTAACTCGTATTTAATCAATTTTGGAGAAATTCTACTTATGTCAGACCTATCAATTTTTGTGTTTGAGTCTCAACAAGTCCGATTCGTCGGTACACCAGAGAAACCAGAATGGGTAGCGGCGGATGTCTGTGCGATTCTTGAAATCAAAAATGTCAGTGATGCGTTAGCTAATTTTGATGAAGATGAAAGGGGTATAGCTAATATCTATACCCCTGGTGATGACAATCCTCAAGGACAAGAAATGCTGACTGTGACTGAGCCTGGGCTTTACCGTCTGATTTTCAAATCGCGTAAACCAGTTGCCAAGCGCTTCCAGCGTTGGGTGTTTCACGAAGTTCTTCCGTCACTGCGGCGCACTGGCAGATATGAAATGCCAAAGCCAAACCAGCAACAAAATACCAAACCCACGCTTGATGAACTCGTTAACTTTGGACAAAAGATTCTGTCTGGCACAAGACTTAGTGCAGAACTACAAACCATCACCATCCTTCGAGGTGTACAAGCGCTGTGTCCCGAAATAACCCCAATGGCACAAGAGTTGGTCGGAGCAATTCAAGAAATCGTTGCAACTCCCGACCGACACCTGCCTCCAACTGAGCTTGGGAAAATTTACGCCGAACGTAATGGACTACCCAAACAGGGCAAACGCATCTAAATTACTCTTGATCATAACCAAGGTTAAGAACCAACGAAAAAATCAGCATTTATCGTTTGGTTTAGTTTCCCAAGCTCAAAGCGATCGCCTCAATCTGTGTCAATAAGCAACAATTAATGCGATTAATTGGCAGCTTATTGAAAATAAAATCCTTTTGTTGACATGATGCGACCGCCCTGACTACCCAAACCAGTTAAACCAGAAGTGGTGAATCGTGTTCTGGAATCGGCTGGGCTACAACGTAAAGAAGTTGAGATTAAAACTGATTCTAGCGGTTTGCAACGTCGAAAGAATATCTGGCATCTAACTGAAAAAGGTAAACTGTGGGGAACGGTGACACGGGATAAAGCCCGGACTCACGACAAGATTGTGGAACACGTTCGATGGTTGCCAGATGTTCTTGAGGTGATTGATTTGAGTCTAGAGGGACAAGGGATAATGCAACAAATGTGAATTTCTGGCGGAACAGGTGGTAAGTCCAGACCACGCTTTTCTAACAAGGGCGTGGTCTACAGCGAAAATAAATTAGTCGATGTCAAGCAATCGCTGAAGACATTGTGGACATTGGCAACATCTGCCGTAGGAATCGCACTTATACTAATATTTTTTCAATTTCCTTTAGGATCTCAACTAAAAAAGGAGCATCTGATTTAACGATATTATCCTCACTCCCATCATGTTTAAGTAGGTGGGCGGAAAAATTTACAACTATGTAACGAAAAGTTAAGTAGAAGGTTTAGGGTTAAATTTTACACGCTCTGTACTGTAGTTACCTTTTTCTCCTCTAGCTTGAACACCATCAATCACGGCGTAAGCGAGGTCTAACTCATCATCAAATATTTGCCCACATAGTTCATTTTTCTTAAGATGTTACCACTCCAACTCAATCGGGTTCATTTCTGAGCAATATTTGGGCAAAAAGAAGATGTATAAACCCATGCATTCCCATTTTGACCATAACTTTTGTACCTCAAGGCATCGATGTATCGGTCCGTTATCCTGGACAATTACCCTAGTACGTCCCGTTCTTTGAGCATCAGCCGCTTCTTGCTCCATCATTTGGATATAAGACTTACGGTTAACACCCCCGATTACCAAACCGTAAACAAAACTGAGCAAAGGTTGAAGGAACCCAATAATGCTTAATCTACGACCACGACGTTTAGTCTGTTCTAGGCATTTTTGCTCACCTTGAAAGTAATAGGTGTAACCCGGTTCGCTCCAGGCACAAAACCCAGATTCATCCAAATACTTTAGGTCTAATTCTCCTGTCGCCGCAGCTAATTCCAGCATATCGAGGTCTGCTTGTTTATTTGCTCGTGCTACAGGGTCTTGTTTTCCTTTATGACTTTTCCTTGCTCGTTTCCAATTAATCCCCTTTTTTTGAGTACCCGTCTTAATCTGTCGGGACTCAATTGCACGTTGCGCTCTGCATTTAACTTCTGTGATAGTTGGGAACTATTATATGTGCGTGGCTCAATTCTTAGGCATTGTTCTAAAAACACGATATCCTCTTCTTTCCACTTGGGTTTTAACCCTCGACCTGGTAATTCCCAAAGGCTCTCTAAACCCTGCTTTCTCCATTTATGCAAAACATCTCTAACTGTTTGCTTATCCCAATCAAAGTGGACTGCTATTTTTTCTACATACCAACCATGTGCGTTTAACCTGATTACTTCTGCTCTATCTTTAACCTTCTGCGGCACCTCAAGACTTCTTAGATTTAACAGAGTTTGGTCTTGCTCACGAGTTAGAAATACCCTTAAACGAGCGCCCATATATTAAGCCACCTCATGTATATGCATTCTCCATATTTACTTATCTTTACATAGTTTAGTTTTTTTATGCCCACCTACTTATGATGAGGGAAAGTAGTCAGATTTAATTTTCGGTGATGTTCAGTATTGTCATAGCGAAAAATTAGATTATTTTCTGAATTCATATATTGATAACTATACATTTTTCTATCTACAGATATTTCAACATAAACGAATTCCCTCAAATGCAGCAAGGAGTTATCTTTAAATTCGAGTCTGGCTCGGATAAAACCTTCGTACACTCCTCTTTTTTCCGTTTATAAATTAAATAATTGAACTATTTTTGAAGATTCAATTAAAATCAGAACTTTTTGAAAATAATCTTCAATCAACAAAATCAATCTCCTCTATGGATTCTTTTGTTTGTTGTAAATGAGCCAACATTCGAGCTTCTCCAATCCACTCATCAAAGTCAAAACTATGAGATAATTCATCATTATTAAACTGAGTGATAAATTCCTCAGTTGATAAATTATATTTAGTTTCAAATTCCTGAATCCGTTCTTCTGTTCTTTTGATTCCTGCTGTCACACTCTGTAATCTTTCTGACAAAGCACTTTGAATAATGCGTCTGAGGGAATCTGGATCTTTTGACCGGAGTTTGAGTTCAGCCATTATTTTTCGTCTCTCGCTACTGTTGAATTCACAAAATAGTCCTTGAATGAGCAGTTGTAATGAGCAGTTGTTATTCTATATGAAAATGGAAAATAATCTGTAAGCGATAGCACCTTTTCGATTTCACTTTCTTAGGCTATCACCTAAAGCAGTTATCAGTTAAAACCCAAGGACTTTACAACTTTACTGATAACTGAAAACTATTCACTGTTAAAAGCCATCACCCACCCATCCAAAACGAATCTCACGCATAGAAAACTTGTACTATTATTTCTTGCCTGCTTGCAAACGCCCTTTTTTACTTTGTGTTACCGGAGCTTCTTCTGACTTGCCGAAGTTAACCATTTGCATCAAGTGCTGATTTAGATAACTTTGCGCCGAGATATACAAACTTTCCCAAATCTCTTGATTGCGGCTGATTTTTGTACCGACTGTATTTCCGGCTGTTTTCTCCGATACCAAGTATTTACGGAAATAGTTCGTCCACAAGTGTTGGAGAAAATCTTCAGCGAATTCGTTAAACGGCAGAATCCATTTATAATCTTTATCCAAAAATACCCGATAGGATGCAATTATCGGTAGTGCCAGGTCAGTTGGCGCACCAAACCCGAAAGAGTACTTGCTGTCAGGCAGCAATGTAGTTTTACGTATATCTATTGATGCTAAATCGTTGGCACCCTTTCTTCTGGGGTTGCTGATATAGTCTTGGATTATTTCGTAGAGTCTTTGCTCTATCCACAGAGCATGAGTTAGTAAAGGCAGTAAAGCGGTTAGCCGTTCCCTTTCCGTGTCTGTGATGTTACTTGGTATACTCATACCTGCTGGATGTTTGGTTCGTTTATTGCCGTCGGGGTTGTATTTATTTCTGTCGAGGCAGTAAAGCAGCTTCAGCAAATGGGTGACATTGCACTGAGCGTTTCTGGGAGCGCCGCTTTGGTTTTGGTAATAGGCGATGCGGAATTTTCTATCTTCTTTGTGTTCTAAGTCAGCTAAATACTGCTTGAGAAATTTGTAATCACCCCTGGCGTTGACTTTGGAGCGAGAATCTACTGGCGTTGTAGTATTTGAAGCCAGGGCTATATCTTTAGCTGATTCTTCAGTCAGTCCGATGTGAATCGTAACTTTTACTCTGGCTTGAATTAAGTCATATTTATAATTTTTCGCTTGCTCAAAGGCTAGAACTGTATGCGCTCCGTTGATAATGCCATCGCTACCGCCCTCGGAAGCTTCCAAAACTTCTAGTTCGAGTGAGGTTTTGGTAGGTTTAACTTTATTGGCACACAGTACGATTCCGCTGTGACGAGAGAAGAATTTTTCGGGTTGTGTCGTCAGGGAGTCGAAGATTTGTCTGTAGGTCGCGCTTTTTCGGTTTGGTTCCCGGATGTTCGGTTCTAGGGGGAGGTCTATAGGGAACGAGTCTACATGGGCGGTGGCAATGATGCAGTTGGAGTTGGGTTGAAAATAGTTATCTATCTTTACGTTCCAAGTCTTGGGCATACTTTGTTTTTAGCCGAGAGTCAAATTTTATGTTAACCCTACTCTTGGACTACAAATACCAAATTTCTCTGGAGGGACGAATAAAATATATTGAGATTGCCCAAGAGTAGTAGAGCAAATATACGCATAATACAGTATAAGCGATAACGTTATATGGAAAATAAACACTTTTTTCAAATGCATTACATGAAATGCCAATTCTTACTAAACGCCTTGTTCGCACAGATGAAAGTAGGTCATTGGGGGATAAGTGCCTTATTGTGGATGACTTTAGCTACCCCAAGTCAAGCATCTGTAATCTTGCGAATCGCAATTGAGAGGGGAGTTAATCAGGTAACAGTTGGCAGTTCTACGACTGCGTTGGTTAAAGACAGTACTGGTCATACTGTGGGAAAATTACCAGCAATGAGTTCATTTTATGCCCAAGCTATTCCAGGCGGTGTGGCTTTAGATAAATGGCAGTCTGGTCTATTTTGGATTGAGCCGACAGCTAAGGGATTCGTTTACATTGGCGAACATTGGTATCGAGGCAGAACTCTCGTTATCCCAACAGACAAAGGACTAACCGCCGTTAACTGGGTTGATGACCAAGAGTATCTCTACAGTGTTGTTGGTGGCGAAATGGATACTGAGTGGCCTGCTGAAGCTTTAAAAGCGCAAGCTGTTGCTGCCCGGACTTTTGCTCTCTATGAGCGAGAAAAACAGCGCAATAATCCTGTTTACGATTTAGGTGATAGTCCAGATCACTGGCAAAATTATAAGGGAGTAATCAATGAAACTCCTAGTACTTATGCCGCCGTCGATGCTACTGATAAACAAGTACTAACTTATAAAGACAGTGTTATTCTCTCAGTTTTTCATGATTGTTCTGGAGGACATACTGAAAATGTCGAAGATGTATGGGGAAGCCACGAGCCTTACTTACGTGCTGTTAAAGATTACGATCAAAATGTTAGTGAGTGCAAATGGGTGAAAACTTTCTCCCCTAAAGAAATTAGTGCCAGGATTTCTAATGTCGGCAATGTTTTAGATATGATTGCACAAACCTACTCACCTTTTGGTAGTGTTAAAGTCTTAAAAATCGTTGGTGACAAAGGAACCAAATTACTGCAAGGTGAAGAAGTACGTACAGCCCTAAAGATAAAAAGTACCCACTTCAACCTTACCAAAGTCGCAGATGGTAGTTTTGTACTTCTTGGACTTGGCTACGGCCATGCTTTAGGCATGAGTCAATGGGGTGCATATAATTTGGCCAAAAGAGGAGTAAACTATCTGCAAATTTTAGGGCATTATTATCAAGGCGTAGCTTTAAGCACAATCCAAGCAAAGTAACATGAAATTAATACTTCTCACTTGAGAGAAGATTTTACTGATACACTAATTCATAATTAAGATAAAATTCTTTTGGCAGTAGCGATCGCCTGCCCTTGGAGTGGAGCATCGTCACTCGTTTTTGTCCGACTTCAGAAAATCGCGTTGCTCCCTGCACGGCTTGAAAAAGGCTTTATCAGAGTTCCGGCTGCTGAACTACAAGAAACTGATGATGCAATTCATCTCAATTTATGGAACGCCACTTAGAAACATATACTTAAACAAAAAATAATCTTGATAAATTTTGGTTAATTTTTGATTAAAAGAGACGTAACCACTTCTCAACACTCTAACGGGGATAATGTGCGTCAATTTCTAGCTTTTTATCAGTGTCTAGCTCTAAACCAGTTGTACCCACAGGGGCGATCGCTCGCTCGCTGCCCCATCACTAACTTTCTTGCCTCCTCATCGTGGTTCGATAATTGAACCCATAAACAAAACTCTTCCCGTCTGATTATCTCTAATGGCACAAAAGAATGGACGGTCAACAATCATTCGGAATGGTGGTTGGGGCATTGATACGACAGCTAATGCTGATATACCTACTGAAGTAACCGCAGCTGCTTCGGTGCCTTCTTCGTTCACTTCGACAAAAGTTTTATGCTTAACTTCGCTAATATGAAAATTTGTACCCATGCCGGAAAAATTGGCTTTGTTGCTGAAAGCCTCTTCCATGCCTAAAGTTTTCAAGGCATCATTGAGTGTAACGTCGTAATCTGTTTTGAAGCGGGGTAAACGAATAAACCCTTTTTGTTTGCTGAACTGAGTTATCCATTTTTGCCAGTTTTCAACATTCAAGTTTTGATAAAAAGCTTTGAGGTTAGAGTTCTGTTTCGGCAAGAATATATAAAAGCTGAATTTCCCATCTTTGCCGTAAGGTAAACTAACTGCCTGAAATTGTGTGCTTTCATAGTATCTATAGTCACCCGACTGTGACATCATCGGTTGTTGTTTTGGCTTGCCAGGTGTGCTGTAAAAAGGGTATTGAGCAGTTTGACTTTTATCAAATTCTTTGCTCCATAGTCCTTTAAAATATATGGCATTAATCAGAAACAACACCTGATCTGGTTCAATGTTTCCAATTATCTGATCGATTTTGCCATTAGTATTCTCTTTTACCCAGTTATTGATAATATTAGGCGCTGCCGGATCTTGAAAATTTAAATTGCTGACCTTAGCTTGATAGAAATCCTGCGTTCTCTGGAGGAAGTCTGGCCGAAAGCTAACATCTTTATTTGCCCAAAGTGAGTTAGCAATCTTCAGTTGTACTTTTGGATCTGAATTGTCTAAAAGCTGCTTCAATGCCGCCTTGTAAGAAGAGTTGATTTCTTGCAGATTTACCCCCTGTAATTCCAGGGTTTTTGCGATCGCTAGTTGAGTCGTGCCGCTCGCGCCATTGTAGGCCATAGCTAGAGCTAGAGCGACACTCGAAGGTGAGATAAAAACGTTATTGTTACCATTATCACTTTTCAGAAGTTCTGAAAATAGTTTGAACCCAAACTTATTGCTAGACTCAATGATTTTTGTGTCAGTCTTAAGTGTTTTTTGCGATGGAATTTCTGCCTGAGGTAAATTAGATTGGGCAAGGGCACTTTTATTACTATCGACTTGAAAATACCCTAATACACTAAATAGAACAACACTTGCAGATGCCAGAGCATAACGTCTGCCCAGACTAGCACCATAGCGTCTTTGCATAAAATTTTTTCTCACACTACTATCTTTCTGCTGAATCATTATACCACCATCAGTGAGAGGTTAAGATAATTTTTAATTTTGTGCTTTCAACACTTATTCAGTCATTGTTTAATTCTAATTGCTTATTTCAACCTAATTAAAAATTAACTAATAAAAAAGTAAATTCCACATTTTTAAAAATGAAAAGGTCATATAAATGATTCTGTTTTGTCACTATAGCAGGAAAGTTTAGCTTTCAGATCATGAAACATATTTTTACTTAAATTCAATCCCATTAGTTTACCAAAGGACTATTGGAGTTTAAACTAGTCAGGAGTGTAAAACTCAGAAGGCTCATTCTATAAAGCCTAAAAACCAAGGTTTTAGTTCCTGTAAACGTCTTAAATCCGTATCCTTATTTTTGGGAAATTTAGTTTCGCACTCCTGACTAATCTAAACTCCAAAGGATATTCATATAC
>NZ_CAXTNP010000163.1:0-18371 GCF_964245575.1 uncultured Nostoc sp.
GAGCAGGGGGGCAGGGGGGCAGGGGGGAAACAGAAAATCAATCCTGTAATTCTAAGCGCCTCTATAAAACCGGAGATTTGGCACGCTATTTATCAGATGGCAACATCGAATACTTGGGGCGAATTGATAACCAAGTAAAAATACGCGGTTTCCGCATTGAGTTAAGCGAGGTTGAAGCAGTACTGAGCCAACATCGTGATGTGCAGGCATGTTGTGTCATCGCCCGCGAAGATACCCCAGGTGATAAGCGCTTAGTCGCCTACGTAGTGCCGCATCAGCACTGTATACTCTCAATCAGTGAACTGCGGCAATTCCTTAAAGCAAAGCTGCCAGAGTACATGATACCCAATGCTTTTGTGATGTTGGAGTCGTTGCCATTAACTCCTAGCGGCAAGGTAGACCGCCGCGTTCTACCCGCACCAGATTTACACAGCGAACTCAAAGACAAATATATAGCCCCGCGCACCCCAATTGAAGAAATGCTGGCACAAATTTGGGCGCAAGTGCTGAAAGTAGAGCAAGTCGGTATTCATGATAACTTCTTTGAACTTGGAGGACACTCGCTGCTAGCAACGCAACTAGTTTCACGCATCCGCAACATTTTCAAAGTGGAACTACCATTGCGTGAGTTGTTTGCTGCTGCGACAGTAGCTGAATTGGCGCATCTTATTGGGCAGTTGCAGCAACAAAACTTTGAACTAGCTTCCACGCCCATTTTACCAAGAGCAAAGAATGCAGAGCTACCACTATCTTATGCTCAACAGCGTCTGTGGTTTTTAGACCAGTTAGAGCCAAACAGTGCCATATACAACATATCTTTAGCTTTGCGTCTAGTCGGAACTCTCAATCAAACAGTCTTAGAACAAAGCTTGCATGAAATCATTGCTCGCCATGAAGCTTTACACACTAACTTCGTCATAGTTGATGGACAACCAACTCAAATTATTCACACAGAAACTGCTTGGAGGATGTCAGTCATTGATTGCGAAGGGTTATCGACAACTGAGCAAGAAATTGCTAGTCAGCAATTAGCAATCACCCAAGCTATTCAACCTTTTGACCTGGCAAGTGAAGCATTAGTCAGGGCAACATTAATTGTGCTGTCTGAGACAGAACATGTCTTGAGTGTATGTATGCACCATGTTGTCTCTGATGCCTGGTCAATGGGTGTATTTGTTCAGGAACTAGCAGCGCTGTACAATGCTTACTCTCAAGATCAGCCCTCTGGTGCGTCCGCTACGCGTAGCTTGCTTTCCGAAAGGGGTACACCCTTAGCGCCACTGCCGATTCAGTACGCAGATTTCGCCATCTGGCAAAGACAGTGGTTGCAAGGGGATGTACTACAAAGGCAATTGATTTATTGGCAGCAACAATTAAAAGATGCACCAGCTTTATTGTCGTTACCAACTGACCGACCCAGACCTGCTGTGCAGAGTTTTGCTGGGGCATATCAAAAGTTTGCACTTTCCAGGGAGCTAACTAGTGGGTTAATACAGCTAAGTCAAGAGCAAGGAGTTACCTTGTTCATGACGTTGTTAGCAGCGTTTGATACATTACTTTACCGCTATACAGGATCTGATGACATTTTGGTTGGTTCACCGATCGCAAATCGCGATCGCAGTGAAATTGAAGGACTAATTGGCTTTTTTGTCAATACCTTAGTGATGCGTACCAACTTGGCAAGCAACCCCAGTTTTAGCGAATTACTTGGTCGCGTTCGAGAAATGGCAATGGATGCTTATGCTCATCAGAATTTGCCATTTGAAATGCTAGTGGAAGCATTGCAGCCTCAACGGGATCTCAGCCATACACCACTGTTCCAGGTGATGTTTGCACTCCAGAATGCGCCCATATCTGAAGTAGAGCTTACTGGCTTAACTATCAGTTCTTTACCAGCACCAGGCACAACTTCCAAGTTTGATTTGTCTTTGTTAATGGAGAACACTGCTACTGGACTAGTGGGTGTATGGGAATATAGCACTAATTTGTTTGATGCCAGCACAATCGAGCGGATGACTGGGCATTTTGTGACGTTGCTTGAAGGTATTGTTGCTAACCCACAGCAGAAGATTTCACAGTTACCTCTGCTGACAGAAGTTGAGCAACAGCAGTTATTAGTTGAGTGGAATGATACTCAGGCGGATTATCTCCAGCATAAGTGTATCCATCAGTTGTTTGAGGAACAGGTAGAGCGTATCCCTGATACTGTAGCTGTGGTGTTTGGAAATCAACAACTGACTTATGGTGAGTTGAATAGTCGTGCTAACCAGTTGGCGCATTACCTGAAGTCTTTGGGTGTGGGAGCCGATGTGCTGGTTGGGTTGTATGTGGAGCGATCGCTAGAAACAATCGTGGGAATATTAGGTATTCTCAAGGCGGACGGTGCTTATGTGCCACTTGACCCAGACTATCCTCAAGAACGTTTGGCATATATGCTAAATGATTCACAGGTATCAGTCCTGTTGACTCAAGAGAAATTGCTGACTAGCCTACCAGAACATGGGGCACATGTACTGTGCTTAGATAAAGACTGGGAAGATATATCTACCGAAAGTAAAGACAATCTCGTTAGTGGCTTGACAACTGATAACTTAGCTTATGTCATTTACACATCAGGATCTACAGGTCAACCGAAAGGCACCTTAGTTAACCACTCAAATGTAGTTCGTCTATTTGAAGCGACAAATTCTTGGTATCACTTCAATCAAGATGATGTCTGGACAATGTTCCACTCTTACGCTTTCGATTTCTCTGTTTGGGAAATTTGGGGTGCTTTACTTTATGGTGGACGACTGGTAGTAGTGCCTTATTTAGTGACGCGATCGCCTGAGTCTTTCTTCGAGTTATTAGCTCAAGAGAAAGTCACAATTCTCAATCAAACACCTTCAGCTTTCCGTCAGTTGATTCAAGCCGAACAGTCAACGGCAACTACCGGCAATTTGAACTTACGCTTGGTTATCTTCGGTGGAGAAGCCCTAGAACTGAAGAGTTTACAGCCTTGGTTTGAGCGTCATGGCGACAAGTCACCCCAGTTAGTAAATATGTACGGGATTACAGAAACAACTGTACATGTAACTTATCGTCCATTGAGCAAAACCGATTTGAATGGCACGGCAAGTGTAATTGGTCGTCCGATTCCTGACTTACAGGTGTATGTGCTAGATGAATATCAAAAGCCAGTACCAATTGGTGTCGCAGGTGAGATGTATGTTGGTGGTGCTGGGGTAGCGCGTGGTTATCTTAATCGTTCTGAACTGACAGCACAGAGGTTTATCTCTAATCCCTTTAGCAATAACCCAAAAGCGCGACTATATAAAACAGGTGACTTAGCACGTTATTTGCCCAATGGCGAGTTGGAGTATTTAGGGCGCATCGATCAACAAGTGAAGATTCGCGGCTTCCGCATTGAGTTGGGAGAAATTGAGGCACTACTAGCGCAACACCCAGCCATCTGGGAAAGCGCGGTGCTGGTTCGGGAGGATGAACCGGGCAATAAACGTTTAGTAGCTTACGTAGTGCCGAAGACAGAACAATCTCCCACAGCCGCAGAACTACGTCGCTTCCTCAAACAAAAGCTGCCAGAGTACACGATACCAAGTGCTTTTGTGCAGTTAGAAGCTCTACCACTGACAGCAAATGGTAAGGTAGACCGTCGTGCTTTGCCTGTACCTGACACCGTAAGGCCAGAATTAGAAGATGTTTTTGTCGCACCTAGCACTCCAGAAGAGAAAATATTAGCCGCCATCTGGACTAAGGTTCTCGGTGTTGAAAAAGTAGGTATTAATGATAACTTCTTTGCTTTGGGTGGGGATTCTATCCGTAGCATTCAAGTGCTGTCTCAAGCTAAAGAACAAGGTTTGAGTTTCTCTGTGCAACAGTTATTCCAATATCAAACGATTCATGAGCTAGTCCAAGAACTGAAAACACAAGAGAATGACATCACAAAATTAGAATTAACTCAACCATTCAGTCTGATTTCTCAAGCAGACAAACAGCAGTTACCTGATGGTCTAGAGGATGCCTATCCCCTTGCTATGCTGCAAATGGGAATGATTTATCACAGTGAGTACAGCCAAGATAGTGCAGTCTATCACGATATTTTCAGTTTCTACCTTAAAACCCCTTTTGATGTTCAACTTTTAGAGGTCGCTATTCAAGATTTAGTCAATCATCACGCTGTACTGCGGACTTCATTTGAGCTTAGTAACTTTAGTATTCCGTTGCAACTGGTTCATCAGCAGGTTGAGGTTCCCTTGCAGGTGGAGGATTGGTGTGATTTGAATCATTCTGAGCAAGAAGATGCATTAGCTGCTTGGTTTGCAGCTGAAAAGAAACGGCATTTTGATTGGACTCATCCTCCCTTAGTGCGTTTCTTTGTTCATCGTCGCACCCAGGAGACATTCAATCTGGCTTTGAGCTTCCACCACGCCATTCTCGATGGATGGAGTGTTGCCTCAATGATGAGTGAATTGCTTAAGCGTTACTTGTCGCTTTTAGGCGAACCAGTCGATTATGTATCGCCACAATTCAGTATTGCGTTCCGGGATTTTGTGGCTTTAGAGCAACAAGCGATCGCTTCATCGTCAACTGGGCGATACTGGAGTGAAAGGTTAAACGACAGCACTTTCACCAAATTACCTCGCTGGTCTTTTGTGCAAACAAATACTAATGTTCGAGAAGTTGGTGTGCAAGAGGTAACTTTATCCCCCGAAATTTTTGCAGGCTTAAAACAACTGGCTCAGTCCGCAGAAGTGACACTCAAGAGTGTGTTGTTGGCTGCTCATCTGCGAGTATTAAATTTCCTCACTGGTGAGTCAGATGTAGTAACGGGTGTAGCAGCTAACGGACGACCTGAGCAAAGTGATGGTGAACGAGTCCTGGGACTATTCCTCAATACATTGCCATTCCGCCTGCAATTTGCTGGAGGCACTTGGACAGACCTAGTGAAACAAGTGTTTGCAGCAGAACGAGAAATGTTACCACACCGCCGCTATCCTTTGGCAGAAATACAGAGGAGTTTGGGTAGTGAATTTCCTCTGTTTGAAACGGCGTTTAATTTCACCCATTTCCATGTCTATGAACAGGTGCTGGAACTTGATAATTTGCAGCTGCTAGGTGGAAAGTTTTTTGAACAAACAAACTTTACTTTTCTTGCTCAATTCAGCGTCAGTCCCAACTCCTCTGAGGTAGCACTGAATTTGAAATACAATCTCTGTGAATTATGTTCCGAACAAATTAACAGGATTAGCGATTATTACCTTAGAGTTCTTGCTGCAATGGCGAACCAGCCACAAGGACGTTATGAGTTGCACTCTCTTATTTCTTTAGAGGAGCATCATCAACTTCTAGTGGAGTGGAACCAGACAGCAGTAAAATATCCCAAAGATAAATGCATTCACCAGTTGTTTGAAGCGCAAGTAGAACAAACACCCAATGCAACGGCGGTGATATTTGGGGATCAACACCTTACATATACTGAGTTAAACGCCAGAGCAAATCAACTCGCTCATTATCTACAAACCCTTAGAATAAAACCAGAAGTACTGGTTGGGTTGTGTGTGGAGCGTTCGTCGGAGACGTTGCCGGAGGCATCGCTTGAAATGATAGTGGGAATGTTGGGAATTCTCAAGGCGGGTGGGGCTTATGTACCTCTCGACCCAGAATATCCTCAAGAGCGCTTAAGCTTCATGCTCGAAGACACTGGGCTATCAGTTATATTGACTCAAGAAAAATTAGTTAGTAAGCTGGGCAATCGCCAAGCTGGTGTAATTTGCTTAGACTCAAACTGGGATATCATCAGCAAACAAGCACAACACAACCCAACTACTAGCATCAAAGCTGATAACTTAGCTTATGTAATGTACACAAGCGGTTCTACAGGTCAACCAAAAGGCGTTAGCATTGTCCATCGAGGTGTAGTTCGATTAGTCAAACAAACCAACTATGTGAGCATTTCTGCTCAAGATGTGATTGCACAAGCCTCAAATTACGCCTTTGACGCTGCAACATTTGAAATTTGGGGTGCGCTACTGAACGGAGCGCAGTTGGTAGGGGTGAGTAAAGATTTGGCACTTTCGCCACAAGACTTTGCAGCCTTTATTCGAGCGCAAGGTATCAGTGTGTTATTCTTGACAACTGCTTTGTTCAATCAAATTGCTCAAGAAGCCCCCTCTGCTTTCAATACAGTGGGGCATCTTCTATTTGGAGGAGAAGCGGTCGATCCTAAATGGGTCAAAGAAGTACTGAAAAATGGTGCGCCACATCGATTACTGCACGTTTATGGGCCAACAGAGAATACAACATTTACTTCCTGGTACTTGGTGCAGGAAGTAAGCGAAGGCGCTACGACTATTCCCATCGGGCAGCCAATTTCCAACACGCAAATCTATGTGTTAGATTCTCAACTACAGCCAGTGGGTGTTGGTCTACCCGGAGAAGTATACCTTGGGGGAGATGGTCTAGCAAGGGAGTACTTTAACCGACCAGAGTTAACACAACAGAAATTTATTCCCAATCCCTTTAGTTCTGACGATCATTCGCGCCTCTATAAAACTGGGGATAAAGCACGTTATTTACCAAATGGTAATATTGAATACTTGGGACGTATTGATAACCAAGTTAAAATACGCGGTTTTCGGATTGAGCTAGGCGAAATTGAAGCAATCCTGAGCCAACATGGTGATGTGCAGGCATCTTGCGTCATCCCCCGCGAAGATACCCCTGGTGATAAACGCTTAATTGCTTATGTAGTGCCACATCATGGCTGTACACCCACAATCAGCAAACTGCGGCAATACCTGAAAGCAAAACTCCCAGACTACATGGTGCCAAATGCTTTTGTGATATTGGAGTCGTTGCCGCTAACTCATAACGGCAAAGTAGACCGCCGTGCTTTGCCCGCACTGGATTTATATAATGAAAGTTCAGACAAATATATGGCCCCGCGTACACCAGTCGAAGAAACACTGGCACAGATGTGGTCACAAATGCTGGGATTGGAAAAAGTAGGAATTCATGATAACTTCTTTGAACTAGGCGGACACTCGCTACTCGCAACACAAGTGGTTTCACGCATCCGCGATCGCTTCAAAGTCCAACTCCCTTTACCAGAATTTTTCAAGGCTGCAACAATAGCTGAACTAGCGCAATCTATCGGGAAGTTACAGCAACAAAACTCAAACCTAACTGTTCCACGCATTCTACCAAGGAGCAAGAGATGATGAATGAAGAATTACCCCTATCTTATGCTCAACAGCGCTTGTGGTTTTTAGACCAGTTAGAGCCGAACAGTGCTTTATATAACATACCCATAGCTTTGCGTCTATTAGGCAATCTCAATCAGGCTGCCTTGGAACAAAGTTTGCAAGAAATTATTCATCGCCATGAAGCATTACGCACCAACTTCATCACCGTTGATGGAAAACCTTCTCAAATTATTCACACAGAAACGAATTGGACAGTATCAGTTCTTGAATGGCAACATCTCTCACCAGCCGAACAAGAAATCGCTACACAGCAATTAGCGCAAGAACAAGCACTTCTTTCGTTTGACCTGGCAAATGAAGTATTAATCAGGGCGACATTAGTACTGCTGTCCCAGACAGAACACATCTTGTTAGTGTGTATGCACCACATTGTCTCTGATGGTTGGTCGATGGGTGTGTTTATCCAAGAATTAGCAGCACTGTACAAGGCTTATTCTCAAGGTGAGCCGTCACCTTTAGCACCACTGCCGATTCAATATGCAGATTTTGCCCTATGGCAAAGGGAGTGGTTGCAAGGAGATGTACTGCAAACTCAATTAAGTTACTGGCAACAACAATTAAAAGATACACCAGCCTTGTTGTCGTTACCCACAGACCGGCCAAGACCTGCTGTACAGACTTTCGCTGGTGCAACTCAAGAATTTAAACTCTCAGTTGAGTTGACTAATAGACTGACAAAACTGAGCCAGGAGCAAGGCTGTACCCTCTTTATGACGCTTTTGGCAGCTTATCATACCCTACTTTACCGCTACACAGGTGTGGCAGATATTTTGGTGGGGACACCAATTGCAAACCGCGATCACAGTGAAATTGAGGGGTTAATTGGCTTCTTTGTCAATACCTTAGTCATGCGTGCTGACTTATCAGGCAACCCCTCTTTTAGCCAATTACTCTCTCACGTTCGGGAAATAGCTCTAGGAGCCTATGTTCATCAGGAATTGCCTTTTGAGATGCTGGTGGAAACATTGCACCCAGAACGGAATCTGAGCCATACGCCACTTTTCCAAGTAATGTTTGCACTCCAGAATGCGCCTATGTCTCAAGTAGAGCTTGCTGGCTTAACTATCAGTTCTTTACGAGCAGAAAGGGCAACTGCTAAGTTTGATTTGAGTTTATCAATGCACAACTCTACTAATTTTGCTGAGGCTTCGCCAACGACTAGGCTCAGTACAGGTGCTGGATTAGTGGGTGTATGGGAGTATAGCACTGACTTATTTGATAGCAGCACAATTGAGCGGATGACTGGGCATTTTGTGACCTTGCTGGAAGGGATTGTTGCTAATCCAGAGGAGCGGATTTCACAATTGCCAATGCTTACACAAGTTGAACAGCATCAGTTATTAGTTGAATGGAACTCGACTCAAGCAGAATATCCTTTTGATAAGTGTATCCATGAGTTGTTTGAGGAGCAGTGTTTGAGTACCCCGGATACAGTAGCAGTTATTTTTGACAATCAACAACTGACTTACCAGCAATTGAACTGTCGCGCTAACCATTTGGCGCATTACTTGCAATCTTTAGGTGTAAAACCAGATACATTGGTGGGTATTTGTGTAGAGCGATCGCTCTTAATGGTCGTGGGACTACTAGGTATTCTTAAGGCGGGTGGGGCGTACCTGCCACTTGACCCAGATTATCCTCAAGAACGCTTGAGTTTTATGCTAGAAGATGCTCAAGTTCCAGTCCTACTGACCCAACAACAACTCTTTGAGAAGTTGCCTCAGAATCAAGCGCAGATTATATGTTTAGATACTGACTTGCAGTTTATTTCTCAGTCAAGTCCAGACAATCTAATCACTACTGTGCAAGCAGCTAACTTGGCCTATGTGATTTATACCTCTGGTTCTACAGGTCAGCCTAAGGGAGTGATGCTTTCTCACCGCAACATTTGCAACCATATGTTCTGGATGCAAGCAACATTCCCTCTAACTGAAAAAGACAAAGTGCTACAAAAAACTCCCTTTAGCTTTGATGCCTCGGTTTGGGAATTCTACGCTCCTTTGTTAGTAGGTGGACAGTTGCTATTAGCTCAACCCGGAGGTCATGCTGATACTGCTTACCTGTTAAAGTTAATTGCCCAAGAGCAGGTCACTACTGTTCAATTTGTACCATCTTTGTTACAAATACTTATAGAACAAGGAGGACTCGAAACTTGTCATTCCCTTAAACAAATCTTCTGCGGAGGTGAAGCCTTACCAGTTGCTCTGCAAGAGAACGTGTTAAGTAATCTCAATGTGAACTTGCACAATCTCTACGGGCCGACAGAAGCTTGTATTGATGCAACCTTCTGGACTTGCAAACAAGGAATTGAACGACAAGTTGTTCCCATCGGTCGCGCGATCGCCAACACGCAAATCTACATCTTAGATGAATATCTGCAACCAGTACCCGTGGGTGTACCAGGAGAATTGCACATTGGTGGTGCAGGGATAGCAAGAGGCTACCTCAACCGTCCAGAGTTGACAAAAGAAAAATTCATCCTTAACCCTTTTAGCGATGAACTAGATTCCCGCTTTTATAAAACTGGTGATTTAGTACGTTATTTACCGGATGGCACAATTGAATACCTGGGACGTATTGACAACCAAGTAAAAATACGCGGTTTCCGTATCGAGTTGGGAGAAATTGAAGCACGGTTGAGCCAATATGAGGATGTGCAGGCATGTTGTGTCATTGCACGTGAAGACACGACTGGGGATAAACGCTTACTCGCCTACGTAGTGCCGCATCTAAGACAAACTCCTACAGTCAGCCAGTTACGCTCTTTTCTCTCTGGTCAACTGCCACAGTACATGATGCCTCATGCTTTTGTGATGCTGGAGTCCCTACCTCTTTTGCCCAACGGCAAGGTAGACCGCCGCGCATTGCCTGAACCAGACTTTCGTGGAGAACTAGAAGTCAGTTTTGTAGGCCCACGCACCCCCATTGAAGAAACGCTAGCGCAGATTTGGGCAGAAGTTCTGAGACTAGAGCAAGTGGGCATACATGATAACTTCTTTGAACTTGGCGGAGATTCTATTCTCAGTATTCAAATTATCAGCAGAGCCAAGCAAACAGGATTGCATCTGACTCTCAAGCAATTATTTGCACATCAAACAATTGCAGAATTAGCGACAGTGGAAAACATAGCAAGTGTTATCCACATAGAACAAGGATTAGTCACAGGGACATTACCTCTAACACCAATTCAACACTATTTCTTTGAGCAAAATTTACAACAGCCGCACCACTTTAATCAATCATTTCTGCTTTCAGTACCATCTGACCTCAAGGCAGAGTTATTAAAGCAAGTATTGCAGCAATTGCTAGTACATCACGATGCTCTGCGCCTACGTTTTACACAATCTGAGTCCACTTGGCAGCAGATTCACTCTGGTGTTACTAATAGCTTTGCCTTCTCTCACATAGACTTATCGGCACTTCCAGAAAGTGAACAACAAACTGCTATTGAAACTAAAGCGGCTTGCTTTCAGGCGAGTTTGAATCTGTCAGAAAATCTAGTGCAAGTCGCCTTTTTCCATCTGGGTATTGACAAAAGAGCGCGACTACTAATAGTCATCCATCACTTGGTAGTTGATGGTGTTTCTTGGCGGATTTTATTAGAGGATTTACAAACAGCTTACCAGCAACTTGCTCAAGGTAAAGCCATTGCCCTGACTGCTAAAACAACTTCTTTCAAGGATTGGTCTGACAAATTAACAGCTTATGCACAATCACAAGCCCTCAAATCTGAAGTGGCTTATTGGCTGAATGAATCTCGCACCGCAGTTCCTCCCATTCCAGTTGACTATACACAAGGGGCGAATACTGTTGAAGGAGCCAGTACAGTATCAGTGTCATTAAATGAGATCGAAACTCGTGCCTTACTGCAAGACGTGCCAAAGGCTTACAACACTCAGATTAATGATGTGCTACTGACTGCCTTGGTGCTGGTTTTGGCAAAATGGACTAACTCAAGCTCTGTGCTGTTCAACTTAGAAGGTCATGGGCGGGAAGATATTGTTGATGGTGTTGATTTATCACGCACTATCGGTTGGTTTACAACCATTTTCCCTGTACTTGTGGAACTCCAAACAACAGAAAATCCAGCAGATGCCTTAAAATCTGTCAAAGAACAACTGCGTGCTATTCCCAACAAAGGAATTGGCTACGGCTTATTGCGCTATCTGAGTCAGGATTCAGAAATTGCTGCTCAACTTCAAGCATTTGGGCAACCAGAAATCAGTTTTAATTATTTGGGTCAATTCGATCAACTTCTCAATACATCTTCTTGGATGCAGCTGGCTAGTGAGTCTGCTGGACAAAGCCAAAGTTTGCAGAACAACCGCGCTCATTTATTAGACATTAACAGCATTATTGCTGGAGAACGGTTGCAAATAGAGTGGATTTACAGCAACAATGTCCACCAGCACGCTACGATCGCAACTCTGGCGCAAGATTTTGTCAAAACATTGCAAGGGTTGATTGCTCATTGTTCATCACCTGAGAGTGGAGGTTATACACCTTCAGATTTTTCGTTAGCCAAACTCAACCAGCTACAACTAGACCAACTGTTGGCAAGTTTAGGCAAAACTAACTCCAAGAATATTGAAGATATTTATCCACTTTCTCCCATGCAACAGGGGATGCTGTTTGAAAGTTTGTATGCTCCAGACTCAGGAGTATATTTTGAGCAGTTGAGTTGCACTTTGACAGGTAAGTTGAACGTGGCAGCTTTTGAGCAAGCTTGGCAGCAAGTGGTAGCACAGCATTCAATCTTGCGGACTGCTTTTGCTTGGGAGCAATTGGCCCAGCCACTTCAAATCGTGTATCGGCAGGTGGATGTTAACCTCAACAGACATGATTGGCAACGGCTATCTGCACAAGATCAGCAACAGCAATTAGACCTTTTCTTGCATTCACAGCGACAACAGGGTTTCCAACTCTCTCTTGCACCACTGATGCACCTGGCCCTGATTCAATTGAGTGCAGATACTTATGAATTCGTTTGGAATTCTCATCACTTATTGCTTGATGGCTGGTCAATACCTTTGGTTTTCAAAGACCTATTGTATTTTTATCAAGCAATTTTTCAGGGTGAAACTAAGACAGTTCAACCAAACCAAAGTTACCGCAACTATATTGCTTGGCTACAAAAACAAGACTTAGCCCTAGCTGAACAATTCTGGAAGGAAAAACTCCAAGGTTTTACTGCACCCACTCCTTTGAGTGTCGATAAACCATCGTTAAACCGAAAACAGTTAAATTCTAGCTATAGTGAACAACAAATCCAACTGACAGTGCAATCAACAGCAACCCTACAAAGTTTTGCACGACAACATCAACTGACGATAAATAATCTAGTGCAGGCAACTTGGGCAATACTTCTGTGTCGCTACAACCAAGAAACAGATGTAGTTTTTGGTGCTACTGTGTCCGGTCGTCCGCCATCTCTTGTCGGTATCGAATCGATGGTAGGAATATTTATCAACACTTTGCCAGTGCGAGTTCAAGTTGCAGATGATACCCAAGTACTGGCTTTGTTGAAGGATTTACAAACACTAGCCTTTGAGTCGGAGCAATACTCATATAGTTCATTGGTGGAGATTCAGGGCTGGAGTGAAGTCCCCAGAGGTACGTCTTTATTCGAGAGCATTGTCGTCTTCGAGAATTATCCAGTTGATGCGGCAGTGCAAGAACACAATCACAGTTTCTCCATAAACAATATTCACAGCATTGAACAAACCAATTATCCTCTGACTGTAGTTGCCGCTCCTGGTAAGCAATTGTTAGTGAAGATTAGCTACGATACTAGCCGATTTGATGACGCGGCGATCGCTCGAATGTTAGGACATTTTCAAACATTGCTTGAGGGAATTGTTACTAATCCACAGCAGCACCTAGCGCAATTGCCTCTGCTGACAGCAACTGAGGAACAGCAGTTATTAGTGGAGTGGAACAACACTCAAGTTGATTATCTTCAAAATAAGTGTAAGTGTATCCATCAGTTGTTTGAGGAACAAGTAGAGCGTAGCCCAGATGCTGTAGCAGTTGTGTTTGAAAATCAACAACTGACTTACTACCAGTTGAATGCCAAAGCAAATCAGTTGGCGCACTACTTGCGCTCTTTGGGTGTAGGAGCCGATGTGTTGGTGGGTATTTGTGTCGAGCGATCGCTCTTAATGGTCGTAGGACTATTGGGGATTCTTAAAGCGGGTGGGGCTTACGTGCCACTTGACACAAACTATCCTCAAGAACGCCTTAGTTTCATGTTAGAAGATGCGGCTGTTTCGATATTGTTGACTCAACAGCAACTCGTTGAGAGACTACCTGAGCATCAAGCAAAACTTGTCTGTTTGGATACTAACTGGCAACTAATTTCTCAGTTTAGCCAGGACAATTTCATCTCTGATGTGCAAGCAACTAACTTAGGTTATGTGATTTACACCTCTGGTTCTACAGGTAAACCTAAAGGTGTAGCCATGAGTCAACTTGCTCTTTGCAATTTGATCCTGTGGCAACTGGAAAATATGAAAATTTCTAGTGGAGCAAAAACTCTGCAATTTTCTCCTATCAGCTTTGATGTCTCCTTTCATGAAATGTTCTCTAGTTGGTTTTCGGGAGGTACATTGCTCTTGATTACGGAGGAATTGCGCCGAGATCCAGTGGCTTTGTTAGCTTTGATGGAAAACAAAGCGGTTGAGAGATTGTTTATTCCCTTTGTTGGCTTACAACAACTAGCTGAAGTCGCTGTTGGCGGTGAATTATTTACTAGTAATTTGCGGGAAATCATTACTGCTGGGGAACAGTTGCAAATTACTCCCGTCATTTCTCATTGGTTAAGCAAACTAACTGATGATTGTACTTTGCACAATCATTATGGGCCATCAGAAAGCCATGTAGTCACCACTTTTACTCTGACTAATTCAGTAGAGACTTGGCCGCTACTTCCTCCCATTGGACGACCAATTGCCAATACACAGATATACATCTTAGATAAATATCTACAGCCTGTACCTATCGGTGTAGCAGGAGAATTATACATTGGTGGTGTCCCTTTAGCGCGAGGCTACCTCAACCGACCTGAATTAACTCTTGAGAGATTTATCCCCAATCCTTTTGAGAAGGCAGGAGGCAGAGGGCAGGAAGCAGAAGGGAGTAAATTATATAAAACCGGGGATTTAGCACGCTATTTACCGGATAGAAATATTGAATACTTAGGACGCATCGACAATCAGGTTAAGGTGCGAGGCTTCCGGATCGAATTGGGAGAAGTAGAGGCAGTATTGAGCCAACATAGCGATGTGGAGGGATGTTGTGTCATCGCCCGCGAGGACGCTTCCGGTGATAAACGTTTAGTTGCCTACGTGGTAGTACATCAGGACTGTACACCGAGAATTAGCGAACTGCGCCAATACCTCAAAGCAAAGCTGCCAGAGTATATGGTACCCAATGCTTTTGTGATGTTGGAGTCGTTGCCCCTAACTCCTAGCGGCAAAGTAGACCGCCGCGCATTGAAAGTACTTGATTTAAATAGCAGTGACTCAGACAAATTTGTTGCACCACGTAACCAATTTGAACTGCAATTAGCGCAAATCTGGTCAAGAATTTTGAAAGTTGACAGGGTGGGAGTACAAGATAACTTTTTTGATCTCGGTGGTCATTCCCTTTTAACTCCTTACTTAATGGCTCAAATTAAACAGCAGTTTGGTAAAGATGTTCCTATAGCCAGCCTTTACCAAAATCCAACTATTGAACAGTTGGCAACTATTGTGCAAGCGGATTCGGATTCCTCAGTTTGGTCTTCCTTAGTAGCAATTCAGCCGAACGGTTCTAAGCCACCTTTGTTTTGCCTTCCAGGGGCTGCTGGTACTCCTTTCTACTTATATGACTTAGCCCGTTGTCTAGGTTCAGACCAACCATTTTACAGTTTCCAAGCAAATAGTCTTTCTGGAGGATCAGCAGCCCTTACCCAAGTTGAGGATATGGCAGCCCAGTACATTCAAGAACTAGAGGTTGTTCAACCGCAAGGTCCTTATTTTTTGGCAGGACATTCTTTTGGCGGTAAATTAGCCTTTGAAATGGTGCAGCAGTTACTTCGCAAAGGACATAAGGTTGCTTTAGTTACCATTCTTGATACTACAGCACCTTTTTATCAGGAAAAGCCAGAAGGATTTGATTGGGATAATGCGAAATGGCTAGCTCAATTGGCAGGTGCAATCGAAATTATTTACGCAAAAAAACTAGATATTTCTGACGATATTCTTCAATGTTTGGTTTGGGAAGATCAACTCAAATACGTTCTAGAACGATTAAAAAATGTTGATATATTACCTGCCGACGATGAAATTATCCAGCTTAATAATATGGTGCAATTACTCAAAACTAACTCTCTAGTTAATTATGTGCCACAACAGGTTTATCCAATCCGAATTACCTTGTTGCGAGCCAGCGAAACTTCCGTAGTCGAGGAGTCTAATAGTGAAGTAATTTCTGAGATTTTACAGGATTCAACCTGGGGCTGGAGCAAGTTTTCTACCGAGCCGGTGGATATCCATTTTGTCCCAGGCAACCATGTCACGATGATGACTCAACCCCATGTTCAGGTCTTAGCCGAACGGTTGAAAGCTTGTATCGAAGAAGCCACAGGGAACTACAGGTGACGGGGTATGAACCTTCTTTTGATAATCAGATTCTGCTCATAAGGAGAATTTATTTGTGAAAGAGCGATCGCCTGACTCAGTGTTAATCAACACAAGTTTCTATTAGTAATTAGTTGATTTTAAACATCAAAATAATAGTTATGTTCTCTACCAATTATAAGGAAAAAATCATGAAATTAAACCAAGAGCAAATAGAATATTACAAAGGAAACGGGCTACTTTTTATTCCAGAGCTTTTCTCAACAAAAGAAGTTGAGGCAATGCACGCTGCTGTTAAAGATTTGATAGTAAGAGATATACCAGGACGGATTTTAGAAAAAGATAACAAAACAGTGCGCGCTCTTCATGGATGCCACGCCACCACGGAAATTTTCGATTCCTTGACTCGACACCCTAGCCTCCTAACATCTGCTTGTGAAATTCTCAATAGCGATGTATATGTCTACCAATTTCAAATCAACTTTAAAGCAGCTTTTGGAGGAGATATATGGCCGTGGCATCAAGACTTTGTATTTTGGGATCAAGAAGATGGTATGCCATCCCCTAAAGCATTGAATGTTGCTGTTTTCTTGGATGAATGTAATGAGTTTAACGGGCCTATGTATTTCATTCCAGGTTCTCACAAAGAGAGCCTTGTTCACTTAGGACAAACAGAGTCATCTGAAGTTAATCACCAAAAAAATGACTGGAAGTCTAATGTTAGTGCTGCTCTTAAATACTCTCTTGGAAAAGAAACAATCGCCAAACTAGCTACTGAAAAAGGTATCGTTGCACCAAAAGGCACTTTAGGCTCTGTCCTTTTCTTTCACTGTAATTTAGTACACGGATCAGCACCCAACATTTCTCCCTACGATCACAGGCTCCTAATTATCACTTATAATAGCGTCAACAATATACCAAGCTTTAAGGGGCAACCCAGGCCAGAATTCTTGGTGAGCCGCAACCACACACCACTACAGCCTCTATTCAACAAAGTTCTGATTTAGCCTGCATCCTCTAGATAATGCGATCGCCTAAACCTAAAAATGGATGAAGTCGAGCTAGCACAAGTAAACATCTAATTGCAAACATGGTTCTGAGTATCGAGTGCTATATGTAATTTCTCACTCGGTACTTATTACTTGTTATTCAGCACTAAAAAGTATTAAATCTGATTATAAAAGATTTCAATTTATTTCTAAAATATGCCTACCCAAGTTGTTCAACCTCAACCCTTAACGAATACTTTTTCTAGTTTTACTCGATTTTGGAAGAATGTACAGGCGATCGCAGGGCCTTACTGGTATCCAACAAAACCAGGGGAAAGAGCATTTTCAGATGTGATTCGTGCATGGGGAATGCTTATTCTCCTGATATTATTAATAATTGCACTTGTAGGTATAACTGCTTTTAATAGTTTCGTTAATCGTTATTTGATCGATATCATTATTCAAGAAAAAGATTATTCTAAGTTCATTAACATAGTGTGGCTTTATGCTGTTGGGCTTGTCTCCGTAACCCTCTTAGTTGGATTCTCTAAATTTCTTAGAAAAAAAATTGCTCTTGATTGGTACCAATGGCTCAATAATCATATTTTAGATAAATATTTGACCAATCGTGCTTATTATAAAATTAATTTTAAAGCTGATATTGATAACCCAGATCAACGTTTATCCCAAGAAATTGAACCTCTTCCTAGTAATGCTCTCAGTTTTTCAGCTACTTTCCTAGAAAAAGTACTGCAAATGGCGACTTTTTTAATAATCCTCTGGTCAATTTTTCCAAAGGTTGCTATTGCTTTGCTGGTTTATACGATTATAGGCAATTTGATTGCCGTTTACTTGAATCAAGAACTAAATAAAATTAATCAAGAGGAACTTGAATCTAAAGCCGACTACAATTATGCACTGACTCATGTTCGCAATCATGCCGAATCGATAGCTTTTTTTCGAGGAGAAAACCAAGAATCAAATATCATTCAACGAAGATTTAGTAATATCCTAAAAAGTGCAATACGCAAAATTAATTGGGAGAGAAATAACGAAATTTTTAACAGAGGGTATCAGTCTGCTATCGAATTTTTTACGTTGTTATTACTCGCACCTTTATATATTAGTAATGAAATTGATTTTGGACAAGTTGGACAAGCTACTTTAGCTAGCTATCTGTTTGCTACTGCTTTGGGAGAATTAATAAGTGAATTTGCTATTTCTGGAAATTTTTCTAGTTACGTTGAGCGTTTAACTGAGTTTTCAGATGCGTTAGAAGAAGTAACTAAACAACCTGAAAATGTAAGTACTATTAAAACAATAGAAGAAAACTACTTTGCTTTTGAGAATGTCACCTTACAAACACCAGACTATCAGCAGGTGATCGTCGAAGATTTGTCACTTTCTGTTCAACGTGGAGAAGGTCTATTGATTGTTGGCCCTAGGGCGTGTTTTCAAACTATAACCACAACAAAATGGAGGCGATCGTAATCATA
>NZ_CAXTNP010000164.1:0-18345 GCF_964245575.1 uncultured Nostoc sp.
ACCCTAACAATGATTATCATTATTGTACTTGGTGATTTTATTCCTTGGAAGTCCCCTAAGTAAAGTTCCAGAAGATATCTCCGAAAATATTCAAGATTCTTTAGTCATGCCCAATGATTTAATTGCCATTATTGGTATAGGTTGTCGATTTCCAGGTGCAAACAATTATCATCAATTTTGGCGTAATCTTCAACAAGGCATTAACAGTATCACAGAAATTCCCTCAGCAAGATGGGATATTCATAAGTTTTATTCTACCAAACCTGAAGAACCTAATAAAAGCATTAGTAAATGGGGTGGGTTTATTGAGGGGATAGACCAATTCGATGCACAATTTTTCGGCATCTCTCCTCGAGAAGCACAACGAATGGATCCTCAGCAGAGGCTAATGCTGGAGTTAAGTTGGTCTTGTATCGAAGATGCTGGATATGCACCATCTCAACTGTCGGGAAGTTCCGTTGGTGTTTTTATCGGAGTGTGTAACTATGACTACGATATTTTACAAAACGGGTATCAACAAGATGTTGACGGACATACTGGGACAGGAACTTGGACTTCCATAATTCCCAATCGTATTTCTTACTTCTTAAATTTTCGTGGTCCCAGTATTCCTGTAGATACAGCTTGTTCTAGTTCACTGGTAGCGATTCATCAAGCTATCAATGCTCTGAAGGAACAGGAATGTAAGACAGCACTTGTAGGTGGAGTTAGTATTTTCTGTACACCTACAAGATACATTCAAATGAGTAAACTGGGGATGTTGTCTCCACAAGGACAGTGCAAAAGTTTTGACAGTGAGGCTGATGGCTATGTGCGTGGAGAGGGAGCAGGAGTAATTCTGTTAAAACCTTTAGCTAAAGCTATTGAAGATAAAGACCATATTTATGGAGTGATTAGAGGTAGTGCTGTAAATCATGGTGGAAGAGCAAAAACTCTAACATCTCCCAATGTTTATGCTCAAGCACAAGTACTTTGCTCCGCCTATACAAAAGCAAATGTCGCCCCCAATACGATTTCCTACATTGAGGCTCATGGTACAGGTACACCTTTGGGTGATCCAATAGAAATTAATGGTCTCAAACGAGCATTTAAACAATTACATCAACAGTATGATTTATCCTCAGTTGATAAACCCTATTGTGGACTAGGAACAGTTAAAACCAATATTGGACATTTAGAAGCAGCAGCAGGAATTGCTGGGGTAATTAAAGTACTCTTAGCAATGAAGAATCAAGAATTGCCCAAGATTGTTAATTTTCAGCAGTTAAATCCACGTATTGATTTCAAGAAAAGCCCATTTTATCTTGTCAGCGAAACCCAACAATGGAAGCAGTTAAAGACAGAGGAAGGAAAAATTTTACCGCGACGGGCTGGTATAAGTTCCTTTGGGGTTGGCGGGGTTAATGCTCATGTTATTCTTGAAGAAGCACCCGTGTTGGCAAATACTGTCAATGAAGTTGAGCGTCCGCTACACATACTAACTTTATCCGCAAAAAGTAAAAATGCCCTGAAGCGGGTGGCAGATAATTATCAAGTAATCACTTCTCAAGGTGCATCCCTGACTGATATTTGCTTTAGTGCAAATACTGGGCGATCGCATTTTGCCCACCGTGCAAGTTTTGTTGCTGCATCTACTGATGAACTTAAGAAGCAACTACAAGCTTTTGTAAATGGACAAGTGGATATTTCCGGTGTATTTAGTGGACAATTACAAAGCCAAAAACCCCACAAAATTGTCTTTTTATTCACCGGACAAGGTTCTCAGTATATGGGCATGGCTCGTCAGTTGTATCAAACACAGCCGACTTTCCGTAAAATATTAGAGCAATGCGACCAATTACTACATCCCTATTTAGATATATCTTTACTATCCGTACTTTACCCAGCAGATAATACAGCAGAACTGTTGAATCAAACAATTTACACTCAACCTGTACTATTTGCTCTAGAGTATGCTTTAGCACAATTATGGCTGTCTTGGGGAATCATCCCAGATGCAGTTATTGGTCATAGCCTCGGTGAATACGTTGCGGCTTGCATTGCAGGAGTATTTAGTTTAGAGGATGGGCTAAAACTGATTGCCGAGCGATCGCACCTCATGCAATCTTTACCCGAAAATGGAATGATGGCAGCTATTTTTGCTGATGTCGCCACAGTGGAAACAGTGATCGCACCCTATGGAGAAAATGTATGTATTGCAGCAGTCAACGGAGCTACAAATATTGTCATTTCTGGAGTTAAAGAGTCAATTGAAACAGCGATCGCACAGTTGCAAGCACAGCAAATCACTGTTCAAGTTTTAAATGTCTCTCACGCTTTCCACTCGTCCTTGATGAATCCCATCCTTGACAAATTCGAGCAAAAGCTTTCTCAAGTTCAGTTTGCACCCTTAAGACTTCCATTAGCATCTAACTTAACGGGTGAGATTCTTCAACCAGGGGAAATGCTGGGCTTGAGTTACTGGACTCGTCACCTGCGATCGTCTGTGCAATTTGCATCAGGAATTCAAGCTTTAGCGGCACAGGGTTACGACTTGTTTATAGAAATCGGTTCCCATCCTACTCTGATCAACATGGGCAAGCGTTGCTTAACATCAGAAAATGTAACTTGGTTGCCTTCTTTAAAAAAAGAGCAAGACGACTGGCAAATACTGCTAAACAGTTTGAGCGAGTTATATATTAAAGGTGTGGATATTGATTGGGCAGGATTTGACCAAGATTATTTACGTTGCCGCATCCCCCTACCAACATATCCCTTTGAACGACAACGATATTGGTGCGAGTTTAACCAAAAAGAAAATCGCCTTAAGCAGACATACACAGGTGCTGTACATCCTTTACTGGGTACACAGTATCTGGCGGCATTGCAAATATTTGAATCCCAGCTTAATACTGATAAACTGCCTTACCTTGCTGACCTGCAAGTAGAAGGAGAAGTTGTACTACCAGTAGCAGCTTATTTAGAAATGGCTAATGCGGCTGTCAATGAAGCTTTGAAACTTGATTCTTATAGCTTGTTAGAAGTCGCTTTTCTAAAGAAGCTGTCTTTGTCAGCAGATATTAGCAAAACAGTGCAAACGGTTCTTTCTTCGGAAGCATCAGGAGAAATTACTTTTCAGGTATTTAGCTTGGAAACTGCAACTGATGACCAACCCACAAAGTGGATATTGCATGTTAATGGCAAAATTCAAACATCTTCAGGTGTCCCCGTCACAGCTATCTCAATAAATGAAGTCCGCACTCGTTGCACAAATCAAATTTCTGTTGCTGAGTTTTATCAAAACTTGGGATCATTGGGTGTGAAATATGATTCCCTGCTTCAGGGCATTGAGGAATTATGGCAGCACGAAGGAGAGGCTCTTGCTAAAGTTAGACTCGCACCCACACTGTTAACAGAAGCGAAGGCTTACCGCATCCACCCAGCACTTTTGGATACTTGTTTACAGGTGTTTTCTGCTACTTTACTATCAAAAAATTTAGATACTCACGGAATGGCTACATATGTTCCAGTGAGAGTAGGTAGTATGCGTATCTGGTGTCAACCACCAACTCAGCTTTTCAGCTATGCCCACCTCCATCCCAATGGCAATGGTGACTTAAATGCCTTTGAGGGTGATGTTGTGTTGCTAGATGAAACAGGGTTAATCTTTGCCGAAATTAAAGGGATACGTTTTCAACGTGTGCAGCTTGATACCCAGATCATCAAGCAGAAAAATATTACTAGCCTTGCAGTCGATTACATACTACAGCCAGCAGAAATCAGCGATCGCATACAACCGCAAATCATTCAATTAATCGATCAGTTTGGTTTACAGAATTATGAAGAGCTGTTAACTCATTTGGATACTTTAAGTATTGTTTACATTCTGCGGGCTTTCGAGCAACTAGGCTGTAAGTTTTCACGACATCAACAACTTTCTGTAATAAATTTAGCCAAACAGTACAGTGTAATTCCGCAGCATCACCGATTATTAGGCAGGATGCTAGAGATATTACAGGAAGAGGGGATGTTAAACAAAGTCAACGAATGTTGGGAAGTTTGTCAACTGCCCGAAGAGTTGAATTTACAGGTGCAGTCGCCAGAAGCTTTGTTAAAACAATACCACAAAACTGATGCTGAGTTAATATTGCTACAGCTATGCGGTGAACATTTGGCACAAGTGCTACGTGGTGAATGCAATGCTGTGGAATTGTTGTTTGCTGAGGGGACATTTTCTACTACCGAAAAATTGTATCAAGAATCACCAGCCGCTCGATTGAATAACACCCTGGTACAGGAAGCGATCACCATAGCACTTTCTAACTTGCCAGCAAATCGCAAAGTTCGTATTTTGGAAATAGGGGCTGGAACAGGAGGGACAACTGCTTATATATTGTCCAAGTTACCATCTGACCAGGTAGAATATGTTTTCACTGATGTATCTTATCTCTTCACAGCTAAGGCAGAACAAAAATTCCGCGATTATCCCTTTGTTCAATATCAGTTGTTAAATATTGAACGCGAACCTCTAGCACAAGGATTTGCACCCCAGGAGTTTGATCTGATTTTGGCAGCGAATGTAATCCATGCCACCAGTGATTTACGAGGGACATTAGCGCATATTCAGCAAATTTTGGCACCAGAGGGGATGTTGGTGTTGTTGGAAGCAACTGCAAAATCTCGGATGTTAGATTTGATTTTTGGCTTAACTGAAGGTTGGTGGAAGTTTACCGATACAGATTTACGTCCTGCTTATCCCTTACTTTCCAGCTATCAGTGGCGATCGCTGCTACTAGAGATGGGTTTTAGCTCTGCTGTAAGTCTGCCTCAAACAGGAGAAGCCAAACAATCTGTAATTTTAGCTCGTAGTGCGATCAATTCCTGGCAGCAAATGCAAGAATTTAATGTGATAAATAGTGGTTTACCTCTGTTTGCACAATTATTCCCAGAGGTTAAGCAGATCTCACCAAAAGTAGAGAGTGTCCAACTAGAACCAGTGGCACAAGATATCGTGCTTGCAGGGTCACCAAACGCAACCCAGCAAATGCTAGAGTTTTATCTCAGCAAACAAATTGCCAAGTCTTTAGGGCTAACTACCTCCAAGTTAGATATTGATGAGCCGCTGAATAATTTAGGATTTGATTCATTGATAGCTGCCGAACTAAAAAGTCGAATTCAATCTAACTTTAGAATATCTGTACCCATAGCTGATTTTCTGCTAGGCATGTCTTTAGTACAGTTAGCATCTAAAGTATCCGATCTGCTATTAAAGTCCGAGCAATCTGATGATTGGGAAGAAGGACAAGTATAACCCACATTTCGCTTGTCTTACTACTTCCCAGGAGTAACAACAATTTCCGAGGTAATAATGAAAAACGAACTGTTCAATCTGGTGAAATTTAAAACCAAGATTGGTTGTTTTAAACTTCAAAACAACCAAAATATGAACAGAATCTTCAAGAGTCTAGCACTGAAACGACGTATTTCCGTTAATCACCTTAAGTCCAATCCTATCTGACATACCTAAAACTTCGGAGATGGACAAAACGCCGCACTCTGAAGGCTAAAACGACCAAATACCCTTCATACAAATGATGGTTAATTTGTACAGTGCGTAAATCCTAAGTTATATTCAGAATTAACAGGTAATATTATGATGACTATATCGGAAATTTTGGTTGAACTTTCTCAACAAGGTATCGAAGTATGGGTTGATAATAATAATTTGCTATATCGAGCACCTAAAGGTGCTTTCACACCAACATTACGCGCCCAAATTTCTGAAAACAAGACAGAGCTGATTACATTATTAGAACAGCAAAATCAACAATCAACAGTTTCTGCTCTGCCAGAAATAGTACCAAATCCCGAAGACCGTTATAAGCCATTCCCGCTCACTGATATGCAGCAAGCATATTGGCTTGGTCAAAACGATTCTTTCGAGTTAGGTAATTTATCACCCCATGTATATGTAGAGTTTGAATTTGCCGAACTAGATGTTACTAAGCTTAATCTCGCTGTCAAGAAATTCATTGCTCGCCATGAAATGATGAGGGCAATCATATTGCCAGATGGTCAGCAACAGATTCTAGAACAAATTCCCAACTATGATATTGAAGTTATCGACTTACGTGGAAAAGACCCGCAAATAGTAACCTCAACTTTGGCAGAAACAAGAGCGAGAATGTCTCAACATGCTTCAAAAACTGATAGTTGTCCATTATTTGAAGTTGTAGCTTACCAAGTTAATCAGCGTTGTATCCGATTTCATATCAGCCTTAGTCTTTTAGTTTTTGATGGTGGTAGTTTAAAACTTCTTTGTCGAGAAATACCTCTTTTATACCAAGATGTCAATACATATCTACCTGATTTGGAAATTTCTTATCGGGATTATATTCACACATTAAATAGTTTACAAAATTCCGAGCTTTATAACCGTTCTCAACAATATTGGTGGAACCGCCTGGAGACTTTACCACCAGCACCAGAATTACCTTTAGTAAAAAGTCCTGGTACTGTATCCCATCCACAATTTGTCCGACGCACTGCTAAAATCGATGCTGATATCTGGCAACAACTCAAAGACAAAGCTCGTCGATTAGGTTTGACCCCATCAGGTATATTATGCGCCAGCTATGCCGAAGTATTAAATAATTGGAGTCGAAATTCGCATTTCATCTTGAATCATTTGTATACCAATCGTCTGTCCTTACATCCGCAGGTTAACAACCTAATAGGATGTTTTAGCTCAACTCTATTACTAGAGGTAAATAATTCGCTTCCAGATACCTTTACAGCCAGAGCAAAGCGATTACAAAATCAAATTTGGAATGACTTTGAACACAACCATATCAGTGGGGTACAAGTATTACGAGAACTAAACCGACAGCGAGGGGGAAGTTCAAGAGCGGCAGCCCCAGTGGTATTTGCTAGTAGTCTTGATGCACGAGACAAGGAAACTTTTACCCAAGGTCGAGTAGCCGATCCGATTTTTGCTTGCATTCAAACTCCCCAAGTTTGGCTGGATCATTCAGTAATGGAGAATGATGGGGCTTGCGTTCTCTTTTGGGATGCAGTAGAAGAACTGTTTCCTGAAGGTCTTTTAGACGATATGTTTAATGCTTATCAATCTCTGCTGTCTCGTCTAGCTTTAGAAGAATCAGCTTGGCAACAAACATCTTTCCAAATGTTACCACCCAGCCAGTTAGCAGAAAGAATAGAGGTAAACGCGACTCAGGCATCTGTACCTCAAGGGATGCTACACACATTGTTCGCCGATCAGGTGTCAAAGCGTTTAGAATCTCTGGCAGTAATTTCTAGCGATCGCATCCTTTCCTACAGTGAATTGTATAGCCGCTCGAATCAAGTAGGTCGATGGCTGCGACAATTGGGGGCACGTCCCAATGTTTTGGTGGCAGTAGTCATGGAAAAAGGTTGGGAACAAGTAGTAGGGGTATTAGGATCTCTGCAATCAGGTGCCGCCTATCTACCAATTAATCCTTCGTTACCCAAAGAACGTCTTTGGTATCTGTTGGCACAAAATGAAGTTGGATTAGTGCTAACTCAATCCTGGCTTGATGAATCTCTAGAGTGGCCTATAAACGTCAAACGGCTTTGTATAGATAGGGACGCTGATTTTGCGACAATTTCGCCAGCACCTTTGGAAATAATTCAGAAACCAGAGGATTTGGCATATGTCATCTTCACTTCTGGTTCTACCGGACTACCGAAGGGGGTGATGATTGACCATCGGGGTGCAGTCAATACAATTTGTGATATCAACCAACGCTTTCATATTGTTCCTGATGACCGAGTACTGGCACTGTCAGCTTTAAATTTCGATCTATCAGTCTATGATATATTTGGGACTTTGGCTGCTGGTGCTGCCATTGTCATTCCAGATGCTACAAGTATTCGTGACCCCGGCCACTGGGCTGAATGGTTGGCGCGAGAAAAAGTCACGATTTGGAATTCAGTTCCAGCACTGATGCAAATGTACATTGAGTATGCGTCAGCACAGACGCAAATACCTGCTTGTTATTTGCGTGTGGTGATGTTGAGTGGGGATTGGATACCTGTAAGTTTGCCCGATCAGATCAAAAGCTTGATTCAAGGGGTTGAAGTATTTAGCCTGGGTGGTGCTACTGAAGCTTCTATTTGGTCAATCATTTACCCGATTAAATCTGTAGACTCTTCATGGACTAGTATTCCTTACGGTTGGCCAATGATCAATCAAAACTTTTATGTTTTGAACCAGGTGATGGAACCTTGTCCAGTGTGGGTGACAGGAGACCTTTATATTGGTGGTATTGGTTTGGCTTGGGGCTATTGGCAAGATGAAGAAAAAACCCAAGCTAGGTTTATCAAACACCCTCATACTGGTGAGCGTTTATATCGTACAGGAGATTTAGGACGCTATTTGCCTGATGGTAATATTGAGTTTTTGGGGCGAGAAGACTTCCAGGTTAAAGTTCAAGGCTACCGTATTGAGTTAGGAGAAATCGAAACAGCCTTGGAACAGCATCCGGGAGTATGCCAAGCAATAGTATCAGTAGTGGGCGATCGCGGTGATAAACGTTTAGTAGCATATATTGTCCCCACCATGATTCCAGATCGAGTGCCGTTAAAAACTACGTGTCGGGCAGAATTTGGCGATAACCACATAGTAGAACTAACTACAGAGGATATTTCTCAATGCGGTATTTGCGCGATCGGAGTGCCAGAATCTTTGCAACGTGGTCAATTGGTGAGCTTGTACTTTCAGCTACCAGGAAGCAATAACGAAATATGTCTGGAGGCGCGAGTCGCTTGGCGTCAGTGGGAGAAAGCTGGGTTGCAATTTGCACTCACACCCAGCGAACAAATTCTGCTCCAACAAAGCATCGAATACTTGTTGGAAATGCAAGGTATTTTGAAAGTTATACATGGCACATTGACTGGTAAATTGCGTAGTTTTTTGAGTAAAAAGCTACCCGATTACATGGTACCTTCTAGCTTCATGATCCTAAATTCTTTGCCTCTCACACTCAATGGTAAAATAGATCGCAAAGCGCTTCCCACGCCCGACCAAAAACGTATTGACCGAGGGGAAAAAGCTTCCGTTTCACCCCGCACTACCCTAGAATTACAACTGGTGCAGATTTGGGAAAAGCTGTTAAATATTCACCCCATCGGCGTAACCGACAACTTTTTTGAACTCGGAGGTAATTCTCTGCTGGCAGTTCGTTTGATGTCTCAAATCCAAAAACTTTACGAACGGGAACTTCCCCTGTCGGCGCTTCTGCAAAGTCCCACCATCGAAAATTTAGCAAATGTTTTAGGTAGTATTAATATTCAGTTACCCCAGAGTCCCTTAGTCAATCTACAAGCGGGGATTGCTGATAAATTACCTTTCTTTTGCGTGCATCCTGTAGGTGGGAATATCCTTTGCTATATGGATTTGTCTCGCTGTTTAGGTACTGAGCAACCCTTTTATGGACTGCAAGCAGTTGGTTTGACTGGCGAAAAAGAACCTTTTTCCACAATTCCAGAAATGGCTGCTCACTATATTGCAGCTATACAAGAAATTCAACCGAATGGGCCCTATTTGCTTGGCGGTTGGTCAATGGGAGGAGTAGTAGCATTTGAAATGGCATACCAGATGCAACAACAAGGACAAGAAGTGGCGTTGCTAGCTTTAATTGACTCTTTAGCACCCGTCCATACACCAAAATTTGATGATGCAAGGCTGTTAACTTGGTTTCTAAGAGACCTCGGTGGTGGAACAAATAGCCTGACGGAGTTTGAAGACGATCTGCGACAGTTCAAACCAGAGAAGCAATTACATTTGGTTTTAGAAGAGGCTAAACAAGCAAATTTGATATCTCCAGATATGGAGTTTGAGCAGATGTTACGCTTGGTGAAGGTATTTTCTGCCAATATGCGAGCAATGGCAGATTACGTACCACCGATCTACCCAGATCGAGTTACTTTAATTCGTGCTAGTGTTGAATCGATTTTCGATCCCCAATATTCTAGCGATGAGACATTAGGTTGGAACAAGTTTACTCAAAAACCTGTAATTGTCTGTCGCGTTCCTGGTAATCATTTCACTATGTTTGCTAAACCCCAGGTAGATGTTTTGACAGAAAAGTTGAAGTTTTTTGTCCAAGATGTTATTGGTCATTAGTACTGCTATCCCTAAGTTCCAAGACTTACAGCCAGAATAATTTCCCTTTTTTCAGATTAGTTAATTGTAGAGATTGTAGATACGTTATTACCCGAACGTATTCACCGTCTTAATCCCAGAGTTGTGAAAAAACCTATATCAAAGTTTCGTTCTCAAAAGCCAATGCACAGAGGTACTGGACAACAAGTAGAAGCTCTGAAATTTCACATCAGTAATCAGCTTTTCCGCCTTAACCCAAGCATATTGGCTTCTTATCCTCCATTGCTTATCTCTCCAGTCTAGCTTTTGTTTATCATAGTTAACTCAAAATCAAAATAGTCAAGTAATTGTGTCAATCCCATATTTATTTCCTTTACCCAATTTATATTTTTGGAGAAGTTTTCCATGTTTGAACAGGTCGATGTACTAATTATTGGTGCTGGACAAGCAGGACTAGCAATGGGTTATCAGATGATTCAACAGAATCGCAAATTTGTCATTCTTGAACAGAGTCCGCAAATTGCTCATTCATGGCGTACTCGCTGGGACTCGCTGAAACTTATCACACCCAATCCGTATAACAACCTCCCCGGATTAGCTTTTCCACAAACAAAAAATGCCTTTCCCACCAAAGAAGAAACAATTGCTTATTTGGAACTTTACGCCAAAACTTTTGAATTACCAATACGTTTCAACGAGCAAGTAACCTCAGTAAAACAGATTCCTGTAGGTTTTTTAGTAGAATCTAGCAATATAACTTTTCAAGCACAACAAATTGTAATTGCTAGCGGCCCTTATCAAAAGCCAAAAATTCCAAATTTTGCAACCCAATTGCCTCAAGATGTATTTCAAATTCACAGCAGCCATTATCGAAATCCACAGCAATTACAATCTGGTGATGTGCTAGTAGTCGGGAGCGGTAATTCTGGTGTCCAAATTGCTAGAGAATTATCTACAACCCATAAAGTTTATTTGTCGGTGAGTAAAACCCCCCATTTACCCCGTAAGTTTCTGGGACGCGATTTATGTTGGTGGATGTATAGCTTGAAAGTGACTAGTATTACCAAAAATTCTCGCCTCGGTCAGAAGTTGAGTCAAAGGCCTGACGCTGTTATTGGAGTTGACATTGACGCACTTGCTAAACAAAACGGAATCATATTATTGGAGCGAGTTGATAGTGTGGAAGGTAACAAGATTATTTGTACTAACAAGCAGTCTATTGAGGTTAGCAATATTATTTGGGCGACAGGCTTCCAACCTGACTATCACTGGATTAAGATTCCAGTGTTTGATGAGAAAGGTTTCCCTGTGCATGAACAAGGTGTTACTGCTGTGAAAGGACTGTACTTTGTAGGCTTGAGGTGGCAGCAACGATTGAATTCTTCTTTATTAGGTGGACTTGCTCCTGATGTCAGCTTTATTGCTTCTCAAATTGCGGCGAAAGCACTAGAAGACTTTTTAACTGTTGACAATAGCGAACGAAAAAACCTGGGCTTGACAAAACGTTAAAATCGCCTTTTCCACATTCTGTGAAAAGTCAGTTATGTCTAGAAAGTAAACTTACGTATGAAACAGTTAAATTCTTCAGAACCATACAAATATACAGAAGCAGATGAGGAGCCTAAGACTAAAGGTAAGAAGAAATCACGTCTGCTGATTCCAGTATTGCTGCTGATTGCTACTGCTAGTTTAGTATATTGGTACTTTTCATTATCGAAAGTTCAGAAAGTAATTGGCGTCAGTGGTCGCATTGAGGGCTATGAAACTAATGTTGGTGCGAAAGTAACAGGTCGGGTCAATTTTGTTGCTGTGCGTGAAGGTGATAGCGTCCGTAAGGGTCAGTTAATCGTCCAACTGGATGATGCAGAAATTCAGGCGCAATTACTGGGTGCAGCAGCTCGTTTGAGTGTTGCCCAACAACAGGAAATGCAAGCTCATTTGCAAATGGATGTTGTTAAAAGCCAAATCGAAGAAGCAACATTGGTAAAGGAACAATCTGGTGGAGATGCTAAGAGTCGGGTACTCCAATCCCAAGCGACACTTGCCGGATATGAAGCGCAACTAAGTCAATCTCAAGCCCAAGCGCAGCAAGCGATCGCAGAATTAAATCTAGCCCGTACTAACCGCGATCGCTTTGCCCAATTGGTAAAGGAAGGAGCTATTGCCAAGCAGCAGTTCGACCAGACCCAGACAAGTTGGGAATCTAATTTGGCGACTGTACAAGCGCGTCAAGCGGCAGTAGAAGCGGCACGAAAGCAAGTGAAATTCGGGTTGGGTGGATTAGCTCAAGCTGAGACTACAAGTTTTAATCCAAAAATCCGCATTACTCAAGTAGTGGCGTTAAAAAAACAGATGTTGCAAGCCATGTCGCAACTAGCTGCTACTCAAGCTGAGATCAAAAATGCCCAAGCATCACAGCAACAAATCAAAGCTCAAATTGAATATTTGAAAATTACCAGCCCTATAGACGGAGTAGTAAGCGCTCGAACAATCGAACCAGGAACTGTAGTTACTACTGGTAAAACTTTACTAACCCTACTCGACCAAAATACAGTTTATCTACGGGGTTATATTCCTGAAAAAGAAATTGGCAAAGTTAAAGTTGGACAAAAAGCTAACATTTTGCTAGATTCCAATCCCAATAAACCTATCAATGCTCATGTTGCTAGCATAGATCCTCAAGCATCTTTTACTCCCGAAAATATTTATTTCCAAGAAGATCGTATCAAGCAAGTGTTTGGACTTAAGATCGCAATCGATAATCCGGCTGGTTTTGCGAAGCCAGGAATGCCCGCAGATGGAGAAATTATCCTCAAAGAGGACGAGAGCCAATGACAAAAGAAATAGTCTATGGCACAGTACCCGTAAACACAGTCGGAGATAATGTTATCGAAGTACAAAGTTTACACAAGCGATACGGCAAAATAGAAGCTGTTCGTGGTATTGACTTTACGGTACGTCGAGGTGAAATCTTTGGCTTAATTGGTCCTGATGGTGCAGGCAAAACTACTACCTTCCATATTCTAGGGGGAGTGATGGAAGCAAGTTCAGGTAATATTCAAGTTTTAGGTCGAAAACCTCGAGATGCACGCCTAAAGATTAGCTACCTGACGCAGCAGTTTTCACACTATTTGGATCTAAGTATTAACGAAAATCTGCAATACAGTGCCGGGTTACGCAAAGTCCCAAATGAGTTATTTATCAAGCGGCGAGCCAAATATTTAAAGTTAATGGAGTTGGATAAAATTGCTAATCGTTTGGCTTCCCAACTTTCTGGGGGAATGAAGCAAAAGTTAGCTCTCTGCTGTGCATTGATTTCTGAACCCGAAATTCTCTTGTTAGATGAGCCGACTACTGGGGTAGATCCTGTTTCTCGGCGGGAGTTTTGGGATATTTTGGCTACTCTCACCCAACAAGGAGTAACAATTATAGTTGCAACTCCCTATTTAGATGAAGCGGAACGTTGCCATCGTATTGCTTTAGTATACGAAGGAAAGATTCAACAAATTGGATATTTAGAAGAATTGCGCTCCAGCCTGGGTTTGTACCGTTTTGAAGTTCGCACTCCCGACTTAGAAGCAGCCGAAGCAGCTTTGCTGGAATTGCCACCCCGAATTGAACAAATTCACTTTGGTACTGGAGTTCCTGCAAAACAGATTGTTGATGTCCAAACCTTTGGCGATCGCCTTGATGTGCTAGTAAAAGATGTCAAAGCTGGAGAAGTTGAGATTCGGGAAATTCTGACATCTCGCCAAATGCAACTTACATCAATTCAAGAAGTTGAAACTACTCTAGAAAATATCTTTGTAACTCGCTTACGTGCCAATGGTTCAGATCCACCGTTTATTCAATTTCCTCGTTCTCGTCCTAGCAAATACATTGACAGTAATCATATCAATGAGGATGCGGCAATTGATGTCCGCAACCTTAAAAAGGTATATGGTGACTTTAAAGCAGTTGAGAATGTGAGTTTAGAAATTCAGTACGGTGAAATCTACGGTTTGTTAGGCGCAAACGGTGCGGGGAAAACCACAACGATCAAGATGTTGTGCGGTCTAATTGAACCGAGTAGCGGTTACATTTCTCTTGGCGGTCAGACTAGTAATCTCCGTAGTAGTGCTTTGCGGCAGCGCATTGGCTACATGAGCCAAAAATTTACCCTCTACGATGACTTAACTATTTTGGAGAACTTGGAATTTTACTGTGGTGTTTATTCTGTTCCCCAAAAATTATTACGTCCTAAAATTGACTGGGTTCTTAACACCTGTGGTTTGGTTGGTCAAGAAAATATGCTCACTGGTCGGTTACCCGGTGGTTGGAAGCAACGGGTAGCTTTTGGTGCTTCGGTAATGCACGAACCAGATATTTTATTTCTTGATGAACCAACTTCTGGAGTAGACCCTTTGGCGCGTCGCCAGTTTTGGCGCTTGATTTGTGATTTGGCCCGCAAAGGTACAGCAGTACTGGTCACTACTCACTATTTAGAAGAGGCAGAACAGTGTAATCGTCTTGGTTTTATGGTAGACGGCAAATTAGTAACGCAAGGCTCACCCAGTGAAATCAAAGCGGCACAACCTGGTCAGTTAATTGAGTTAGTAACAAAAGACACTCAGACAGCCTTTAACTTATTGAAAAATGAGTTAGATGATTGGCGGGTATCAATTTTTGGTACAAAGCTGCACATCATCCTCAATGACAAAAACAAGGAGATTCACCAAATTGAATCAATTTTAAACGCAGCACAACTAGAAATTATTTCTTGGCGGACGATTCCCTTTTCTCTAGAAGATACATTTATTAGTATTTTTCAAAGTAATCGCCAGAAAAATCAATTTATTCAAAAATAACTTTCATCCAATTTTTATGCGGAAATTAATCTTCTACATTTTGCCTTCTTTATGGAAACGGATTTGGTCTCAATCTGCTAAAGAATTAGCACAACTTCGGCGTGATGTTTTTAGTCTCTTGCTATTATTTATAATGCCGTTGGTAACCATGCTTATCTATGGTTATGCCATCAAACTTTTGATTACAGAAGTTCCTTTACTAGTTCAAGATTTTGACCAAAGTTTTCTCAGTCGTAATTATATAGAACGTTTTGAAGCAAGTCGTCGGTTCAAAATTATTAGTTTACCTCTCTACTACAGCCAAACAAAAGACATTTTAGGAAATACCAAAAAAGATCCACTTCTGGATTCACTAGATCGTAATATTGCGAAAGCTATATTAGTCATACCTCCCGATTTCTCTCGTCACCTTAAAGATGCTCAAACGACTAAAGTTCAGATTCTTTTAGATGGGACAGATGTCAATAACGCCAGGGCAATTAGAAGTACAATTCGCACCATCACAGAATTTTTTCTCATCAAAGTGGGCTTACAACCAAGTAGTTCGTCAATAACTTTGCAATCTCGTCTCTGGTCTAATATGGGTGGTAAAGAATCTCACTTTATTTTACCAGGAGTTTACGGGCTAATACTTTGGGTATATCCGGCTCTATTTTCTGCACTGTCTATGGCTCGTGAAAAAGAGCAAGGTACAATTATTCAAGCTTACTCTGCTGATATGAGTGCAGTCGAGTTTTTCTTAGGTAAAGGTCTTGCTTATTTTATGGTAGGTGTTGTACAAACAATTTTTGTTATGAGCTTAGGCTTTTTTATATTTGGTATAAAATTAGTAGGAGATCCAATTCCTTTACTAATAGGAACTCTAATTTTCTTAATGAGTGCATCTCTTTTTGGACTAATGCTTGGTACACGAGCTAATACTCGCATTGTTGCGGTTCAGTCTGTTACATTATTAGGATATTTGACATCTTCTTTTTTAACTGGCTTATACCATCCACTCAGAAATGTTCCTTTCCCTTTGTCATTAATATCAAATATTCTTCCAGTTAGATATTACATAGACGTAAGCCGTGATGCATTTTTGCGGGGTGCTGGTTGGTCAGGAGTTTGGTTTGCAAATTTAGCAATGTTCATGTTAGGTATACTTATTTTTAAACGTCTTCATAAGACGTTACATAAAATGCAGTTTCCTGATTAAAAAATGCCATTTACCTTTTATAATCATGAAAATAATTAATAATTTGTTCAAGAGTCGCTTCTTGGCTTTATTAAAGAAAGAAAAAAATCAACTTCTTCGGAATAAACAACTGATTGTTTTATTAATTTTTATACCTAGTATTTATCTCATGCTTGTAGGTTTTTCTTTAAATGATGACATCAAAAATATTCCTTTTAGATATGTTGATTATGCTAATACCAAAGATAGCCGGGAATTAATATCTACTTTCAGTCAAAGTGGAGCTTTTAGCACTAAACCGCACATATCAGAACAAGCTAATTCTAAACAGCAAACTCTCAGCGAACAAGTTAGTACAGCAGATATAGTAATTGCTTTGGTGATTCCTCCAGATTTTAAACGCAATCAAAATGGAGATGAGACTACTAAGGTTCAAGCAATTATTGATGGTGCTGATGCTGCAACTGCAATAATTGCCAATGCTTATCTTAACGAAATTATGAATAACTATATCCATAAATTAAATGGAAATTTAAACTCATCATTAATTCAACAGGAATTTAACATTATCTATAATGCTCGTTTGATAAGTTATTGGTTTATTGTTCCCGCTGTTTTAGGATTGGTACTTACCCTAACTAGTTCGGTAGCAGCAACTAATTCAGTAATTACTGAAAAAGAAGCCGGAACTTTGGAACAGCTGCTAATGACTCCAGTTAGCGCTGAAGAGATTATTTTGTCCAAAATTTTGCCTCTAGTAATTGTTATGATAGGTGATATTATATTAGCTTTAGGAATGGCTCGTCTGATTTTCGGTTTGCCAATAAGAGGCAATATATTTCTATTTTTAGCTCTTGGAAGTCTGTATACCTTTGTCGGAATTGGCTTAGGTATGCTAATTGGAACTTTTTCACGGACGCACCTACAGGCTTCACTCAGTTCATTCTTCATTAATGTTCCTTTAGGGTTGATATCTGGTGCTGTTACTCCACTTGAAAGTATGCCTCCTATATTTCAGTACATATCATTGGTTAATCCTTTACGTTATTATGTGGAAATTATGCGTGGTATATTACTAAAAGGAGTTGGTTTAAATGTTCTTTGGCCAAATGTTATTGCACTTTTTATTTTTGCAATTTTTCTATTAACAGTTAGTACAAGTCGATTTCGTCGTAACTTAACTTAATCTGGAGAGTGAAAATTTCAGGAGAGCAGGGGTACATAATGCGGTAGGATCACAAGATGCTCGACTTTAATGAACACTGACTGCCTGAGACAAGTCTAAAAAACTTAGTAAAATCAAAGACTTTAATAAAAAGGGTCATCCGTATTTTGTTACTTTCGGGGAAAAATAAAGAAGACAAGTTTTATGACAATACTAATTACAGGTGGCTGTATGTGTGGGGCAATTCGCTATGAATGCTCAACTGAGCCAATTTTTTCTGGGAATTGCCATTGCCGCGACTGTCAAAAAACCTCCGGTAGTGGTTTTTCAGCCTCAATATTTGTGCCCATTGATGCGGTTAAGATCGCCGGAGAGGTAAAATACTATGATGTCAATGGTGATAGTGGACATAATGTTAGCCGTGGTTTCTGTCCAATATGTGGCTCCAATGTGTTTGGTAAGCCCGCAATAATCGCTGGCATAATTGGTATCAGGGTAGGTACTTTTGACGATCCAAGTTTGTACCAACCAAAAATGAATGTTTTTACCAAGAATGCTCAAAAATGGGCTTTATTGGACTCCAATTTACCTCAATTTTCTGATATGCCACCCCACTAAATAATCTGACTTTTCACAGGATGTGGAAAAGAAATGCAGTTCGCTACTTTGGAACACTGACTGTATAAGTTCAAACGCTCTCCAGAACATAATGCTAGAAAGGCTCTCCTCACAATTAGGTTCACAAGTTTCAATATCCAAGTATCATTACATCACACCGGAAGTTCACAGCTACAACCTGTCAAATTACAAATAATTTTGGTAGAAGAAGAAAACCCAGCACCAGCAATTAATCCTATTAGTTGATTGTTAATTACTAGCCTGGAGATTAATGGCTTATAGGATGCTGCACGTTGTATTCAATGGTACACTTACCGTTGGTTGATATAGGACTAGCATTTGATTTCTGAAAAAACCCCGTACATTTGAAGAGTGGCAAAATCAAAGGTAGTGTGTCGGATAAACCACTCAA
>NZ_CAXTNP010000165.1:0-18173 GCF_964245575.1 uncultured Nostoc sp.
TTTTTTTAGGTAAATACATTCACTAGTAAGCAATTCCAGGCTTAGTTAGTGAGAGGCTTTTTCATCAACTTGCCTTCAATGCGTCAAGTTTGTTTAATGACTATGAAAAAATTGTTTAAAGTATACTTAGGTACTTAAAAATATTATATACAATGTATACTTTAATTTGCAAACAATTGTATAATCACGTATAGATACGGATACACATTTTTATTAATTTATTAAAGAATAATGGGAATAACAGAGTTTTCTATTAGCAATAAAGTGATTATAAAGAGTTTAATTACGCCAATTGAAATGATTATTGCGCTAAAGAAAGCGTTGTAGCAGTTAGACTTGTCCAAAAAATAAAAATTTAAAATAGAGGTGCTAAAGATGACTGACGTACTTGCAATCAGTGCAAATATGAAGCAAGAAGCTGCCCAATTACCGCTGGTTGTAGAAAATTTTGACAGTTTTTGGGATAAAGAAATCAGACCGTTATTTACACATGAGTCTCTATCTTTCAGGGTGAAAACTCTTAATGGAAACTATGTTAAGTACATCAACTTGGATAATGGAGCTACAACCACTCCCTTTGCAACCCTGAAGCAGTATGTAGACGAGATGCTTGACACCTATGGCAGTGTGCATCGAGGTTCTGGGCAAAAGTCCATCATTACTACACGAGAATATGACGCCAGTCGGAACATTATTCGGGACTTTGTGGGATCATCTTTAGACAACTATGTAATCTTTGCGAAGAATACAACAGAAGCAATTAATGGAGCTGCTACACTTTGGGCCAAAAAACCTGGAAAAATCTTAGTTTCTGATATTGAGCATTCATCAAACTTGCTGCCTTGGGTTACTAGAGACGAAGTTGTGCAGTACAGAACCCAGCCGGACGGAAGTGTAAGTATCGCAGAAATTGAAGATATCTTCAAGGCACATCAAAATCTCCCCGAAACCGAGCAAATTAAGTTAGTAACTATTACAGGTGCTTCGACAATTACAGGTTACAGACCCCCGATTTACGAAATTGCAGCCTTAGCACATCGGTATGGTGCTAAAATTTTTGCCGACGTGTGTCAGTTAATTCAGCATGAACGAGTAGATATGCGTCCAGATGATGACCCATGTCATTTAGATTTTGTGGCTTTCTCTGGACACAAAATGTATGCGCCTTACGGAACTGGGGTTTTGCTGGGGCCAAAGGAATTTTTTGATAGCTCCTACCCTTATCAAATCGGTGGTGGAAACCTACCTTATATCACTAGAAACTTAGAGATCAAGCGTTTTTATACAGAACGGGCCCATGACCCTGGAACACCAAACGCAATGGGTGCGATCGCCATTGCCAAGGCGATTCAAATTATCGAAGCCCTTGGACGCTCGCGCATTGCTAATTACGAACATTCTCTAGTTGACTTCACATTCACACGACTTCAAGCTATTCCTGGTGTAAAAGTACATATCCCAGGAGATAATTTAGCCCATGTTATTCCCTTTGATATTGATGGGTTTGATGGACGCTTAGTAGCAGAGATTCTGGCACAAGAATACGGAATTGGGGTTAGGGCTGGGGCTTTCTGTACATACGAATACATTCGCAAACTCAAGAATATTTCAGACGAGCAAGACCACCAAATTGCTCAGGAAGTAGACAGGGGAATTACGCGCAACATTCCTAGTATTATCCGAGCAAGCTTTGCTGTATATAATACATTAGAAGATTGCGATCACTTTATTGATGCGATCGCTCAAATAGCTAAAAACGGATTGGCTCATTATTTGCCCAATTACACACAAGATGAGATAACTGGTATTTGGACAGCGATAGAGGGTTAGTCTCGCCCCTTTTTCTCGCCAAAAGATATATAGTAGGGGCACGGCAATGCCGTGCCCCTACCCACTGAAAATTACAAATAATTACAAGGAGGTAATAGCTTGAGCGATGAAAACCTCTTTGACCAGGAGGATTATCTACAGGCACGGGTTGAACAGTGCATCTGGCAAAAAAGTACAGAAGCAGGTATTTCGCGCCAGCACTTTCTAAAAATATTAGCCACTATGGTTGGTGCAACAGCTATCGGGGGGTTAGCTAAACCTGCGCCTGCTCACAGTCAGGCAGCTATTAAAACCAAGGGCAGTAAAATACTTAAGCCATTGCCACCAGGGTATATCTCTCATAGCAAAGGCACATTAGAGATGAACTGGGAAGCGATGTATGGGCGTGGTTATTTAGTACCAAATGATTGGTTTTATGTTCATAACCGCAGTACACCTCCTCCTTTTGACCCATCTACATGGCGTTTGCAAATTCATGGAACTGGCGTTTCTGCCCCCTGCGAGTTCACTTACGATGAAATCCTTGCTATGCCATCCATCTCAGTCACTTGCGCCATTGAGTGTGCTGCTAATGGTCGGCGTTTCTTTGAAGAGGCTTATAACACACCACTCCCTGGAACACGATGGAGGCTTGGAGCTATTGGTGTGGCTGAGTGGACTGGTGTACCACTTGGCATGTTATTAGAGCGAGCTGGACTGAAATCCACAGCAAAAGATGTACTCGTTGAGGGCGCTGATGTGGATTCGCTGGACTCAAAAGGGACGAATAAATCCAAGTTTAACAATGTAGTTCCGATTAGCAAGGCATTAGCAGATAACTCGCTCCTTGTCTATGCAATGAACGGAGAACCATTACCTCCAGATCATGGCCAACCATGCCGTGCCTTATTCCCTGGTTGGGGAGGAAACGCCAACGTTAAATGGATTGAGCGGATTGAGGTTTCCCAAACACCGATATATACCCAGTGGGTGACGGAGCAAATGGTGCTGGTTGGTGCAGATTACCCAGCGATCGCACCATATAAAGGTAAGCTGATTACCTATCAAAATGTTAAGAGTGCCTTTGAGTTGGCTTGGCCAGCTACACTTTATGCTCGAACCCACTTACTACGTGGACGTTCTTGGTCTGGGAAAGGAAAGATTGTCCGTGTAGAAGTCAGCCTAGATGGCGGAAGAACTTGGCAATTTGCACGACTGCGAGAACCAAATTTTCCATTTGCATGGGTACGCTGGGACATTGAATGGAATCCAGTTCCTGGGGAATATTTTCTTCAAGCTCGTGCTACTGACAATTTAGGTAATACACAACCGAGTACAGTTCCGTGGAATGATTCTGGATTGCTCTACGGAGGCGTTGTTAGCCATCCGGTGACAGTACAAGGTTAATCATACTAAATTAGTTTTTTAGAAAAATATCTATTTATGATTGATTTTAGTTGGTTGATTTTAATAACTGGGGGTTTAATATCTGGAATTATAGCTGGACTTTTAGGAATAGGTGGCGGTATTATCACAATTCCTCTTTTAGTCACACTAGGTTATACTCCCGTTCAGGCGATCGCTACTAGTAGCCTTGCTATTGTGATTACTTCAATTTCTGGAAGTTTGCAGAATTGGCGAATGGGTTACTTTGACTTTAAACGAGTAATTTATTTAGGAATTCCAGCTTTTCTAACTACTGGAATAGGTGTATATTTTGCCAATAAAATTCCATCTTACATAATATTATTTACATTTGGCATTATCTTACTTGCTAATATTTATCTGATTGAGCTTCGCAAGCAACTGGCTTTAAAAGAGAAAGAGAATACAGCCCCAGTCTTTAACCCCTTAGTTTCTAAAATTGGCACTGGGGGAGCAGCAGGAATTTTAGCAGGTTTATTTGGCTTAGGTGGCGGTACGATTATGGTGCCACTACAAATGTTATTACTGGGAGAAGAAATTAAAGTAGCAATTCAGACTAGTTTGGGTGTGATTGTTATCACTGCTTTAGCCGCCTGCACAGGACACACATTAGAGGGAAATATTCTGTTTCTTCAAGGTATAGTTTTGGGATGCGGAGGTCTTTTAGGCGTTCAGATGAGTACTCGTACATTGCCAAAACTACCAGATTCCACTGTAAGTTTAGTGCTTCGTATTTTCTTAGGAATACTATCAATTTATATTTTTTGGGAAGCTTGGACAAATTATCAATTCATAGTTTCAAATCCAATCAATGAAGAATTATCAGCTAGTTACCAACAAGATTCCCAACTTCTCTAAGAAGTCAGGAATCTAAGCTTTTTCAAGGTAGCCACCGGGGATGAAATCCGGCTAAGGGGAGTTGTTCTGGTCTAATTTCAACAGTCGCAGCATCAGCGATGGGTAACAAAGGCATTAACCACAGGCTACTGGTAGCAATAACATCTCCATCATCAGTTTTTAAAGTATTTGTGGGTAATGATGCTGGGGGATTTGTCTGCGGTACTACTTGGTCAAATAACAAGCCCAAACCGTCAGATGATAAACTCATTTGCACATTCCGTTGAGCGGGAGGCAGTACTAGAAGTGGTTTCTGTTGCCCGGTTCTCAGATCAATTGCCACCACATAAGGCTGTTCTATATATTGTTCCTTGGATACTAGCTGTGTCAGCAAGCAATAGAGGGTGGGTGAGGCAATATCAAATTGGCAGCTGAGAATTGAGCCTGTAGTTTTTAATAGTTGTTTCTGGACACCTTGGTTTGTCACTAAAAACAAATCTCGCGTGTAATCTGTATTAAACTTTACCATCGCTGCTTGAGAGCCATCTTTAGAGAAAGCTTGTACCAAACCAAACTGCGGCAGAAAATCTAGGGGTTTCCTGGCATCACCTTGCAGTGGTAGGATGGCTGCTCCTTGTCCTTGGGCAACTGCTACGGCTTGACTATCTGGTGTGATCATAAAGTCTCCCCCAGGTTGGCTTTGCAGACGTTTAGGGGTGGGTTTTTCTGTTGAACTGTTACTGGTTGCTGGCATAAACCATAGTCCAAAGTCGCCAGGATTATTTTTATTGCCCCGTTGGATTACAATAGTTTGCCCATCAGGTGATAAGTCAAATTTCAAGTTTTGATAATCTTTACTATCTAAAACTAAGTCAACTTTGCCTGCTGGTTCTACTTCTTGTCCAGATTTACCAGGAACGCCTGTTGTCACTGTGTAGAGTTGGGCTGAAAGTAAGTCTTGGTTCTTAGCCGCGCGAGCCGAAAATAAAATTTTTCCCCCATCAGGAAAGGACTCAAAGTCTATTACTATCAGGTCTTGAGGGGTAAGTAGCCTTTTTTGCTCTTGGGTTAAGTTGTAAAGAACTAACCGTCCCTGTTCTTCTTTATCGGTTCCTATGTAAAGGATGACGCGATCGCGTGTGCGGAAGCTACCAACAAACGGCTGTATCACCCGATTTTTGCCTTCTTCCTCTGCAAACTTATCTTTGGCTCCTTGTAACTGCACTTTATAATTCGTGCCGTATGGTGCTGGTGTCACCAGTGTATAAACCATCCGCCGCCCAGCCCAACTGAATTTACCTGCTAGGGGTGGCTCGATTTTCAAGTTATCCTCTACACTTTTTACTTCCATTGGGCGGCTGAAGGTGAGGGTGAAAGAATTATCTTCTGCCCCAATTTGTTGATTTTGCCAGGTAAATTCCCGGACACGAGCAGTTACTACATCACCTTGCAATATGATTAACCCAATCAACACACTCAGCAGTAACATTAGTGCGATCGCTATGCGATCTAGTGGTTGGATAAATGCTTTAAATTTCGTCATTGGTTATTGGGCATTGGGCATGGGGCATTGGGCATCAACAAATGACTAATGACTAATAACTATAAGGATTCTGTGGTTGAGGAATCTTTTTGAGAGAGGTAGCAGCAATGGTAAGTTGGCGTTTACCTGCCAAATTTTCTGTCACCATTTGTCCTTCTACTTCCAGCCAGGTATCAGGGGAATAAGGCTCTTGATTGTTTGGGAGTTTAACGGGTAATCCTACAGGGTAAGCATCTGCTGCACAGCAAGTTAAGACAAATCGCGCTAAGAACAAATATTCTTTTCCTATATCTGGCGGGTGGATGACAAATCCCTGCACCTTGACTTTTTGTCCTGTATATGTATCTGGCTCTGGATAGACATTGACAGTGCGTACCCAGTCTACAAGCGATCGCTCCTCTGGACGAACAGTAGCTCGAAAGGCTTGGGGTTTGACGCGTGTGCTTCCCAATAAATCAGCCGTCACACCCCTTTGGAGTGCTTTGTCACTAGCAAAAACTTGCGGTGTAATGATAAAACCTAGAATCGCTGTAGTCAACAACAAAGTACTGCCCCAGCCAGGGGGAAATAAACTAATATGCTGGGTATTTGGCGTAACATCACGGCGACGCCGTTGCCAAAGTTCCTGCATCTTAAATAAACCAATAATGATGAAGCTGATACCAGTTACAACCGCCAACCAAATGTAATTTGGGTGAATTAACAGGTTCAGCTTGTTAGTTAGCCAATATCTCAACATCAAAATGCCCCAAGCTGTAATTGCTAAAGCATCCAGCCAAGGGAGTAACAGATTAGGGATTTTAGATTTGGGATTTTTGTTAGTCATTAGTCATTGGTCATTAGTCATTAGTCATTGGTCACTTGTACTGAGCGTAGTCGAAGTAAGCTGAGGTAAGTCGAAGTATTGGTCATTGGTCATTAATCATTAAACAATTGGACTTTGGACAAATGACAAATAGTTTTTTAAAAGACGTGCAAATTCAGAAAAAGGGTGAATAAAAATGTCAATTGTGCTGCTAAAGCAAATAAGTAAAAGATAGTTTTTGGTTTAAAAATAGATAACATCAAACCAACACTTTTGATGTCAATCATTGGGCCAAACACCAGAAATGCCAACAATGAACCACTGCTAAAGGTCGAGGCAAAAGATAGTGCAAAAAAAGAATCGACTGTAGAACAAATTGACACCACTACTGCTAATATCAGCATGACCACAATTGAAGTAATGGGGCCAGCACCTAAACTGAGAATTAATTCACGGGGAGCTAGCACTTGAATAGCAGCAGCGATCGCACTTCCTAAAATCATCACTCCGCCTAATTCTCGTAATTCTTGGATGCTATTATCCACAACTAGGCGCAGTTTAGCTGCAAGCGGTTTATCGGGGATAGAGATTAAGGTAGGCGGTACAAAATTCGGATCTATCCGCAGAGGTATACCTGCTTTTCCTCCTAAGATATAAGTCCCGGATTGTAACAGATTCGGTACTGTTGCTTCCTGTTGTACTTGGGAATGTTTACCACGACCTTTGGTTTGGGGCTGTGTAGGCGGATTATACTTCATATACCGAGCGATCGCAGGTTGGACTATGGGATTTAAGTCCTTTTGAAAACTGAAAACAAACCCGATAATTGTAGCAATTGCTAGAGAAAATACGACTCGTAAGACTACTATTTCTGGCTGATCTCGAAATGCCGTCCAAGTTGCCCAAATTACAACTGGGTTAATTGTTGGTGCTGCTAGCAAAAAACCAATTGCTACTGGCATAGGTACTCCCTGAATTAGGAACCGCCGCGCTACTGGTACATTCCCGCACTCACACACTGGAAATAAAAAGCCGATCATGCTGCCAACTAAAGCACCCAGCAACGGATTTTTGGGCATTTTTTCTACTAATTTGCGCTCATCAACAAAAAACAGCAGCAAACTGGAGAATAAAACCCCAAGAAGCAAAAAAGGCATCGCCTCGACTAGCAGACTTAGAAATATCGTAAAACCATTGTTCAATTCATTCATGGGCGTCGCAGTCAAAAGCGGTTTTTAGTTTTAGGGTTCTGCCTAGTCATTCTATCGAAATGGGGATCAAAAGCAGTTCGGGAAAATTAAACATTATTTAAGTAGCAAGTTGTCTTACGTTTCAAGTAGCGCTTAAACGCTATAAACCTTTGGTTCAGCCAAGATAGCGATATTTACCTGAGTGCATTTACTGACGATGACCATTTCTAAGATTGTCTCAGTTCAATAATTGTTCCATTCTAGAGAGCAAGTAACTGCATAGATGATTTGAAATTAGCTATGTTTATACTTACAGTAATTTGCTGGATAAGATATTAGCTCGGCTGTATTCTCATCAAGGATTCACAGTTATTCAACAATTGGGGATCACTCTTGGTTGCTACCATCATTGATTTTGGCTAGTTCTGGCAAAATTTGATCTGGGCTTTGGTTGATTTTGTACTATAAAAACTCTAAAAATGCAAGATTAAAGTTTAGCAAACACAGAAAATAATTGGGGGAATCTTTCGGCGTTAGCGATCGCCTGACTTTCTACATGACGTGTAAAGTTGCGCGATCGCGAGTCACTAAGCCTCGAAAGGAGCGTCAAAATCTGAGACAAGCATATCCCCGACTTCTTAAAGAAGCCGGGGATATAGTCTACTAGTTCACGATTATTTTGTACGAGCGCTGTTAATTAGGTTTTGATGGAGTTCCCCAAATCTTGATTTGTCGATCAAATCCACCACTGGCAAGAATTTTACCATCAGGACTAAAAGCGATCGCACTCACCCAGTCTGTATGTCCACTCAGTGTATTTATTAACTCACCTGTAGTTAAATTCCACAATTTAATCCCATCTCTGCCAGCACTAGCAAGGGTTTGTCCATCGGGGTTAATGGCGATCGCATTCACCCAGTTATTATGTCCTATGAGGGTGCGGACTAATTCTCCAGTATTAATATTCCACAGTTTAATCGTGCGATCGCGGCTAGCAGTAACTAATGTTTGTCCATCTGGTGTAAAGATCGCACTGCTAACAACATTATCATGAGCTACAAATTCACTGATTAATTTACCAGTACTCAAACTCCACAGCTTAATTACACCCTTATTGTCACCACTAGCTAAGGTCTGCCCATCAGGACTAAGGGCTAGGGTATAAATCAAATTATCAAAACGTACTAGAGTACCAAGTGGGCGCTGCTGTAGCAAATCCCATATCCGAATCCCATCTAAAGCTCCACTAATGAGAACTTTACTATCAGGAGACACCACTAAAGATAATACGTTACTCGTATGTCCGACAAAAGAGCGGGTAAATTTAAAATTTTTCAGGTTCCAGAGGTTAATCGTGTTGTCATCACTACAGCTAGCGAGGGTTTGCCCATCTGGTGAAATCACTAAAGATTCTACGGCTGTTTGGTGTGCTTTGTTAATATTCCCCAAATTTTTGCCATTTGCTGGGTTCCACAGGCGAATTACACCCTCGTTTTCTGCGCCTCCACTCACAAGAACTTTGCTATCTGGACTGAAAGCGAGGGATTTAACAGTTCCGTTATGTCCTATGAGTGTGTAAAGTAGTTGGACATTAGCAAAGCTATTGGTAGTTTGGGAGTTTGGTGTTACCTCAATGGCAGCATGAGCTTCATGAATATGAAACCCTTCCCAGATAGTCACTGGAAGGGCGACAGCTGCCATAAATGCCAGGATAATATCCGGCCGCAAAAAATTACCCCCACCTCTTCCCTCACTACTCACACTTTTTCCTCACTTTTATAGATCCGGTTACTCCAATCAATTTTGCAGAGTTATTAACTAATAACTCTGCACTTCCTAAAAAGGTGGTTTTTTCTTAGAAACGCTTAACATTGGTAAAGGCGCACTAGAAGAACGAGAGGGCAAATAATGTTGCACTACAGGCTCCTCTGGTAGAGGACGACGCTGCTGGAAACGCCACAACTTAAAAGCTAGCGCTATCCCTGTTGTTCCCAAACCAAAAGCGAACAACGACCAGCTATCATTCAATCCGCCAATCAGGGCATCTATAGCGCCCATCGTAATCAATACACTGATTAGTGGCTCTTTTCGGTAGGTTGACTTCAAAAAACGAGGTAATACAGCATTCATCACAGCTTGGTTGGTTCCAGTTCACCTTTTGTGTATATTTACCAAGAATACCTCACCCGTAATTTGCCTTTCTCATCCAAGGCAGATATTAATTATGATTTTCTTTAGTAGGGGAGGAAGTGGACTCATTAATCGCCTTGTATATACTAGTAGACTGTGGCGGAAGTTTACCTACCTTTAAGTATGGGATTTTGCCCCTTGCCAAGTCTTGTTGATTGACAAAATGGCTTGATTTCCGCCGTCCTGTACTAGTTGCAAGTCTATAATATTTCTATCACGAATAAATATTCGATTCCTCTCTTGCTTACATTCTAGGGCAATAATTTACAAATAAGTCTAATTAAAGTATCTAGAGTGAAGTACTTGGCTATGAATTGTTAAAGTCAAAACCAACTGGTTGTTCCAGCTGGTTGAAACTCTTTTAATTACTAGCTTACAACTTCTACCTTGTGCTTGTGGGTGGCACTACTTCAGACCTAGCCATGATAGCACCCCTTGATTTGTTGTATATTCAATCACCAGCAGCAAACCAAAGCCAATCATTGCAGCTCGACCATTCAAGCGTTCAGCATATTCGTTAAAGCCAAACTTCGGCTCCTCTAGTTTAGGTGTAATCGTTGGTTGTATTTGTGTCATTTTTAAGATACCTTTTTTCGGCAAACGGGACTTGATGTTAGACTTCGCAGCACTTGTCGAGGATAAGCGGTAAAGGTTAAAGGAATAAATTTGTTCTTTTCCCCTTAATTTTTACCCTACACTTAGTAGCTTATCTGACTTTTTACAGTAGAAAACCTCACTTCTATTTCTCTCTTCCTTTAAGGAGGAGCCACTGCGCCCTTGCGGTTTCCCGACTTGTTCGCTCTTAGCGTTCTTGCAGGGTAGCACGTGGCGTCAGAGACTTTGAATTTTCCCCTTCCTATATCCGGAAGGGGGTTAGGGGGTTAGATTTTTCGTGGGCTTTTCTAGATAACGTGAAAAGTTAGGGTAGCTTAAAAGCTGATCGCAGGGCTTGAATGTCAAGATGACTTGATAAATTCAACAAAAGCTTCCTGGTAGGGAGCTATACAATCGCTCTTTTAATAAATTGTTACTATTCTTTATATATTGTATAAACACTGGGGTAATAGTCAAGAGCTTGAGTTTGAGGTTGCTCAAATTAAATTGAGAAACTTAGAACACAGATTAACTATCTCTATTACAGCTATCTGTAATAGATCAGTCGCAAGCTTGAAATTTGCAGGCTACAGTTAAACAAAAAAATTATCAGAGGCGATATATGGAAATCGGCGTTCCAAAGGAAAATAAAGATCAAGAATTTCGGGTAGGTTTAAGTCCTTCTAGTGTGCGGGTACTGCAAGAAAATGGTCATAGCATCTTCGTCGAGACGCAAGCAGGTACTGGTGCTGGATTTACAGATGACGACTACAGAAGTGCTGGAGCCGAAATTGTCCCCACATCAGAAACGGCTTGGAATCGGGAATTGGTTGTTAAAGTCAAAGAGCCGCTAACATCTGAGTATAAATTTTTGCAGAAAGGGCAGATATTATTTACTTATTTACATTTAGCAGCCGATCGCAAATTGACAGAGCATTTAATTGATTGTGGCACTTGTGCGATCGCTTACGAAACCGTAGAACAACCTGGTGTTAACAGACTACCTTTGCTCACCCCCATGAGCATAATTGCAGGTCGGCTAGCAGTACAATTTGGGGCCAGATTCCTAGAACGTCAGCAAGGTGGTAGAGGTGTACTTTTGGGTGGTGTCCCTGGAGTTAAACCAGGCAAAGTAGTAATTTTAGGGGGGGGCGTTGTCGGCACAGAAGCAGCTAAAATTGCCGTAGGCATGGGTGCTAGCGTCCAGATTTTAGATGTAAGTGTCGAGCGCTTATCTTACTTAGAAACACTCTTTGGCTCTAGAGTAGAATTGCTTTATAGCAACTCTGCTCATATTGAAGCCGCAGTCATTGAAGCCGATTTGCTCATCGGTGCAGTTTTAGTATTAGGACGTAGGGCACCAATATTAGTATCCCGCGAATTGGTCAAACAAATGCATCCTGGTTCTGTAATAGTTGATGTTGCTGTTGATCAAGGCGGTTGCATAGAAACTTTACACCCCACATCCCACACAAATCCGGTATACGTTGAAGAAGGTGTGGTGCATTATGGCGTTCCCAATATGCCAGGAGCAGTACCTTGGACAGCAACTCAGGCACTCAATAATAGTACATTACCTTATGTTGTCCAATTGGCGAATTTGGGAATTTTGGCACTGGAAGTTAACCCAGCATTAGCTAAGGGTGTGAACGTGCAGAATCATCACTTAGTGCATCCTGCTGTACAACAGGTATTCCCTGATTTGGTAAATTAAGATGTGCAAGGATTAGGCGATCGCTTATTTCAATAGAGGTAGCGATCGCCTACCAAAGCCGCACCATACGCCCACACCAGCCATCTAGCTTTTACCCTTCTGCCATCATTTTTTTAGCCTCTTCTAATATTTCTTCATAAGAAAAGTCAGTTCTGTTTATCCCTTGACTCAGGCTTTTCTGTATCAACTTATGTCGTGCTTCTTCTAATGGATAACGTTGTATATGAATCGGTATTTGAGATATAGCACAACCAGAACCAACTCCTTCAATTTTGTCAGTAAATACAGCTACTGACTGATGATGTTCGGGAAAACGAATGAAAAAGTTTTTATCTGTTGAGTTTTGATGAACTTCTATTAACCGTATATTTTCAGCATCTGCTACTTTTTTAGCTCCAGATTGCAGTCCAGATGTGGTTACAATAATTCCATATTTGGCTCTTACATCTTTAATAATATAAGCAAATGCTGCTATAATGTTTTGCTCTACTCTCGCCTCATTTTTGTAATGTTTGCATTCAATCAATATAAGATCATTTTCATCATAGCCATAAGCATCTACCTGCCACTCTGTTCCAGATTTTCCCGAAAAATACTCTTTTGATTGAATTTTGAGATCGGGTAAATTAAAGTGTTCTTCTAAATATTTTTTAACTCTTTCATCATTAAGAATGGCTCTTGTATATTCTTCATATTTTCTCCAGTCAGTTTGGTTTTCAAGCATAAAATTTACTGATAATATACATTATAAAGATTTATTCAAGGAGCCAAAAGTTTAAATTCACAAAGCACTAATAAAACTTTGCGTATAGTCAGTGCTTATGGGATTAAGTTAATTTTAATCATTTTTATCTAATGTTACTTTTTCACTTTCAACAGTCATCACCACATAGAATCTCCTCTTTCCCATCTGGTTGGTATCGCGCACACCACCCATCTTGCTTACGCCATTCGTGATTAATTTTTATTATTGCTGATATCGCAACTGTGCCGATGCTAACCGCGATAACAATACGCTTCCGTCTAAACTTTGGGATATTTAGGATTAGATTTTTGGTTATTATGCCCTAGCAGCCGTCGAAGCTGTCTAGGGTTTTAACGTGATCGCACGAGCATGTTCGAGCAAAAGTTGGTTTTCTTCTTCAGTCATCACAGTTCTGGCAAATAGCAACTACTTAATTATTCTTTTACGATCTCATACTTTATTTATATTTATTGGAAGAATAAAAACCGGGATGCTCCCCAACGAACAAAGCATCGGTCGCATGGGTCAATCTAAAATTTAAAATCCCAAATTATTTAACTACAGCGATCGCGTCACTTTGAGCAACCAATAACATCACCCCAAGCTAGTAGTAAAATCAAGTTTTTAAAGCATCACCAAACTACCTTGTGCTTCTTCCTCTAGTTCATAACCATTAGCTAATTTTTCAATTGCTTGGTCAATCATTGCCAAACCCTGATCTACCTTTTCAACCAAACTTAGCTGTCCTCGGAGTTCGGCAGCACCAACGAAACCTTTAGCATACCAAGTCATGTGCTTACGGGCTTGACGCACACCGCGATCGCCTTTATATTCCCACAAGGCTTGTAAATGATCTCTTGCACATTCCAAGCGCCCAATCGGGGTTGGTGATGGTAAAATCTCTCCAGTTTTCAGGAAGTGATCAATTTCTCCCACCAAAAATGGATAACCCAAAGTTCCACGGGAACACATTACACCATCAGCGCCAGTTTGTTCTAAACATCTCACCGCCGCTTCAACGGAAAAAATATCTCCGTTCGCAATCACTGGGATAGAAAGCACTTCTTTTACACGGGTAATCCATTCCCAACGCGCATTGCCATTGTACCCTTGAGCGCGGGTGCGTCCATGTACCGTAATCATTTTCGCCCCGGCATCTTCCATCCGCTTGGCAAAGTCGAGAATAGTAATTTCGTTGTCATTCCAGCCAATACGGGTTTTTACTGTCACAGGGACATCAACAGCTTTTACCACTTCCCGCACAATTGCCTCTGCTACTTCTGGTTGCCGCAACAACGAAGAACCGCCACCATTTTTAGTGATTTTATTTACCGGACAACCCATATTAATATCAACAGTATCAGCACCTTCGGCAACTGCTTTTATTGCTGCTTCTGCTAAGAAATCTGGACGACAATCAAATAGTTGAACACTAATTGGGCGTTCATTTGGATCTACCTCCATGATTTTGGGTAACTGCTTGACATAATGCAACCCTGTAGCATTCACCATTTCGGTATACATCATTGAATCTGGTGCATAGCGACGCACGAGACGGCGAAACACCATATCTGTTACCCCAGATAGAGGCGACTGGAGAACCCGACTTTTTACCTCGAAGGAGCCAATTTTGAGAGGTTGGGAAAGTCTAGCTTGGAGAATGGGAGAGAGCGAAATCATAGAAAAAATTAAAAATTGTGCGAATGGAAAATAGGAAAAATATTTAGGAGTATCTGCGATAAGTGCTAATTGTAAGTTACGTATCCTGACTTGGAGACTGTTTTTGCATTTCTTGCTGAATCTCTTCTAGGCTCAAACCTAGCTCTTTCGCTGTGTCTTCAAAACTCAATCCCAATCTCAACAACAAAGGTATCATTCTAAACTTTGCTTCACGCGCTCCTTCTTGTTTGCCTTCTTGCCTACCTTCTTGTTTGCCTTCTTGATAAACTCGTGTTTGTTTCAAATCACTTAACCCAAACATACCTTCAATCTCCTCTCGACTCATCGTCGGAAACTTATAAACTAATATTGTCTCTATTAATTCTAGTAACTGCCGCCGTTGTGGTTCAATGTTGATTTCTTGCTGGCTTGAAGTTTATTAACTGCCTAGCAGCGATAATTGCTGTCTCCTCTTCATCGACTACTAATTTCATCGTAGCAATTCCAACTGGCAATGATGCAGTTTCACCTAATTCATTAAGATAAATACGACTGATGCGTAGGCGTAGCCCGCCGTAGGCATCGCTAGTGAAAAATTCACTGTAATTCCTGATATCTGCTGTATCTAGACTGCGATTGGGATAGATAACTACTCCTTGCCAAGAATTTTTAGGTTTGTTTTGGCGTAAGTATAAAAAAATTTCTGAAAATAAGCGTGAATAAATTTCTGTGTCAGTTTGAAACTGGACTTCAACAAAATAAATCGGATTTTCTTCCCCTTGTGTTGGGAGAAAAACACCATCTATACGGAATGCCGTTTGTTTGATTTCAATTGAGGAGAATTTATAAGCCTCTGCTATTTGGGGCGAATTACCAATTAATTCAAAAAAGATGCCAGGAAATTCTTGAAAAAGGCGATAAAAAATGCTGTCAGTTTTCACACTTGATGCACTACGGTGATTTAATCCGTTAGATTTTACCGTGAAATACTACTGATAAAAATTAGTAAGCCGACGGCAAATCAGCAGTCGGCTTACTAATTCATGATAATTTAGTTGCAATTTAGCCGTGAGTTGCACCTTGAGGAGGACGCGAGACAACTTTTTTGGCTAAACCCAAAGTCTGCAAAACTAGGATGCTCCACCAAGTAACATCAATCTCCCACCAAGAAAACCCAGATTTTGCCATGTGGGGATAAGTATGATGGTTATTATGCCATCCTTCTCCATAAGTGACGATGGATACCCACCAAAGATTACGAGCGCCATCATTGGCATCAAAGGTGCGATAACCCCACAGGTGTGATGCTGAGTTCACAAACCAGGTTGAGTGCCAAAGCAAGACACATCTGAGAAACACTCCGTAGAATACAAAAGACCATCCTCCTAGAGCATAAAGCAGCAGCCCGAAGGGTATTTGCAACAGCAAGAAGTAGCGATCCAGCCAGCAATAAAAGGGTTGTCTTGCTAGGTCAGGAGCATATTTTATATAGGTGTCATAGTCAAAAAATTCTGGACGCGGGTAGAAAATCCACAGTATATGGCTCCACCAAAATCCTCTTTGGGCAGAATAGGGGTCTAAATTGATATCTTCCGTGTGGGCGTGATGCTGGCGGTGTCCACCTACCCAAAAAATTGGCCCGCCTTGCAAAGCTAGCGCTCCAATCAGGGCGATCGCATACTCTAACCACTTGGGAACCTGGAAACTTTTATGGCTCAGTAGTCGGTGATATCCCAGGCAAATACCAATGCTCCCAAATAACCAGTGAAGAAACACTAGCAAACCTAATGCTGGCCAAGAGAAAAACCAAGGAGCCAGAAGTGCTAAAGCATGAAATGCAGCAAAAAATACCACATTCGTCCAACTGAGTCGAGGTGAGTTGCCTCTCTCAGGGGCGATCGCCCCAAAATTTGCGGTCATAAAAATTCCTGTTGATGGATGAGAAAGCGATTTGCTTTTTATCGGGCATAATCCCATAGGGATTTACCCGCCTTGTACACTAGTTCGTTACAGTAGGTAAAGCAAGTATCACTTACATTTGTTATGCTAGCAGAACTCTGATACTTCTTGCAAGTGCCACTTGCATTTTTTTATGTCATCTCAACTCATTTCCACTCGTCAACGCCTGATTCAAGCTGCACTTGAATTGTTTTCTGCTCAGGGAGTAAGCGCTACCACAACCCGCCAAATTGCTGAAAAAGCCGAAGTCAACGAAGTAACTCTGTTTCGGAATTTTGGCAATAAGCATGGATTACTTTTGGCTGTACTGGAAGAGTCCGCAGCCTTCAAAGATTTAGGTGAATCGCTGGTGCGGCGGGCAACACCTCCTGGCAATGTTTACCAAGCTCTTAAAGATTATGCAAGTGATAGCTTACATGCATTAGAACGAGTACCAGAGTTTGTCCGATCTGTGGTAGGTGAAGCCGACCAATTCCCGGCAGAAAATCGCCGCGCACTAGGCAGGGGAGTAACTGAGGCAAACCGTTATGTAGCTCAGTATTTAGCTACTGTAATCCAGCAAGGACACCTAAATACCTATTTACCCGCAGAAAAATTAGCAAGTTTGCTGAATGGGATGATTTTGGGATATGCAGTAATTGAGTTCACCAGCGAATTTCACGAACTTTGGGAGGATCGGGATGATTTTCTGGAAAATTTGGTGGAGTTGTTTTTACATGGAGCCATGTCACCCTCAGCAGAATCAGCAACAAACTCCTTACAAGGAGGATTCACTACCACAGAAGTAGCAGATTTGCCAGCTAGTTTAGTTCACGAAATTCTGCAACAGTCCAGGAAATTTGGAGTACGAGATTATGCCTTGGCTTACGTATTATTTGGGGCTGGGTTATCCGCCACAGAAATAACTAGCTTAGAGCGATCGCACCAAATCTACGATACTCAAGGGCACTTCCTGCAAATCACAATCCCCGGACTCGTCCGTCAAGTACCTGTGAATCAGTGGATTTTGGGCAAACGCTACGGCTCTTACACTAATAATCCTTTAATCAAATGGCTAAAAAGTCGTAAAGATGCTCAAACAGCCATGTTTTTGAATGAAACAGGCAAACCGATTTCCGAATCAGAGCTTCAGACACGTTGGCAAGTATGGAGTGAGGGACTGTTAACTCCCCAAGGACAAACGCCAGCTGTAGCACAAGCACAACAAACCTGGCGCGTAGAAATGTTAATGCGGGGGATCACCTTAGAAAACTTGAGTATTTTAACAGGTTGCGATCGCAACCAATTACAACCCTATGCCCGCCGAGCCAGAGAAAAAGCCGCCCTAGAGCAAGCCACCCGTTTGGATCATAAGCCAGGATAGGGAGTGGGGAGATAAGGGACTTTCAAATAAAAAAATAATCAATCGCTTTGGAGAGCAGGGGAAGCAGGGGGAGAAGAAATCTAAGAGTCGTATTTAGATGCAGGAATTGAGTAATTTAATTTTTGGAGTTTATGTTAAGCGGTGTAGCCACAATCAATTCTGATCCAACAACTGACTAAATTGATGGTAGCGCACTCTCTCTTTTTTACTTGTTTCAAAAGTCAGGAGCAATTCCCCTATTTGCTACCAGATAAAGGAGCGATCGTCAAGTCGCTTCTCGAAATGAAAAATTAAAAATATAAAATTAAAAATTGCAATCATTGTGGGCTGCTGAACCCAC
>NZ_CAXTNP010000166.1:0-8770 GCF_964245575.1 uncultured Nostoc sp.
CATGTTTACTTTACCGATTTATCATGAAGTTTATATATTTCTGCTAACTTTTTTTGAAAATTATAGTAATCTGAATTTTAGTGGTTACTTACTTGTTATCTACCATCTAGCTAAAAAGAGCTATTTTGCAGGTATGTACTACCAATCAAGAATTTCGCTGCAAGTTCTTGAATTTGTCACTTCAAATTGTGCAGGGTGACTATTTAGCCCTACACAACATTAGAAACCGTTTCCAGTAATTATGAAGAGATACCTTTCTGCTGATTTGGTTGCCTGTGCATCTCACCACACACCATCATGGCGGCAATTACCAGCTAACTCATCCTTGGTCGGAGGTTTACCATTCTTCTTTGCAAGTGATATTTTTGCCTAATCCCAACTCTAAGGGTTGCTCTACAATCACAAACCTAAGTAAGGCATCTAACTTTTTTAATGCTTAGTTTCTAATAATACGTTTTATCTTGAAGAAGTTATCCTCAAGAATAAACTTCTAGCAAAAGTGCCCGACAACTTTCGTCACGACTGCAAAAACATAGTTTGTCAGCGCGGATTTAATGCTCAAAAGCCTTTATGGAGAGCCATTATCGTCTACATTACAGTAGATTTTAGTCGCTTTCGACTTTAGCATCAGGAGCAAAACAACTTTGGCAGGAGAACTAAAGTATCTACAATTTTAGGCTGCTAAATACGGATAAGAATGATACTTTTGTGACTGATGGGCGAGAGCCAATGGTCTGTGCGTTGCACTTGAGTTACTCTTAGATTGGCTAGATTAGCGAAAGATACAGAAAACCAATCTAATTTTTGAAATACTATATCCTGGCAACCAGTCGTGCCATTTTGCTATTGGTTAATAACATGGATTGGTTTATTTGTAACTCGTGCTTTATAGCTTAACAGAGATTGGTTAATTGAGAGTTGGGGGGTGTGGAATCTCTGTACTAACTCAAATGTGACCGCTATATTTATCTGAACAGTGCTTCCAACAAAGTCGCAGTGAATTCCGAAAAGGTAATTCACTAATTTTACGTGCAAACAAATGTTAATTTTATTCCAAAGCCATCCCAATGAAGACACTTCCGATTAGTAGATACAGATTTTTCCAAAAGCTCCAGCCTTTATCTTTGTTGAAAAAAATCACTGGTAAGTCGGTTACTGGTTGTTTGCAGGTATTTAGCACATCAGGCTCTTGGTCAATATATGTAGACGAGGGTAAACTAATTTATGCCTGCTACTCAGAGAAAATGTTTGAGCCGCTTTACAGAAATTTGCAACGCTTGAGTCAGCAAATTTCTACTCTCCCTCATGAAATTCACGAACAGTTGCGGGCGATATTTGAAACTGGGATTGAAAATCAGGCAATACCGAACCCAGATTATCTGGCTATTTGTTGGTTAGTCAATCAGAAATATATCAGTCCCTTTCAAGCGGCGATACTGATAGAGCAATTGGTGCTAGAAGTTCTGGAGTCATTTCTGAACTTAGACGAGGGAAGTTATGAATTTATTCCTGAAAGCTTTCTGGATGACATGCCAAAGTTTTGTCATTTGAATCTCCGCTTACTAGTTGAACGATGTCAAGCACCCCGAAGCGTTAGCGTCTCTGAAAAAGAAGCCTCTTGTAGAGAAGCGGCTTATCATCAGACATCGCCAACTTCTCAATCACACCCCTCAGAATTGTTCAAAATAAATGAGCTAAAACCTAAAAGCAAAAGTACACCAAACTCGTCTAGAACAAACGGCTATAAACCACCAGCCTACTCTATTAATACCAATGAACATAGGGGTCAGCAAATCACCCAACCGCCTGCTGACAAAAAAATCTACACAATCTTTTGTATTGATGACAGTCCTATGATATTGAATACTATTAAAAGTTATTTAGATGAGCAAATATTTTCTGTTGTGGGAGTCAATGATTCTTTAAAAGCTTTAATGCAGATTGTTCACACCAAACCTGACATCATTTTGTTGGATATTTCAATGCCTAATTTGGATGGATATGAACTCTGCTCTTTGCTGCGGAAACACTCAAATTTTAAACATACACCTGTGATTATGGTGTCAGAAAAACTAGGATTTCTAGATAGAGCTAAAGCTAAGATAGTAAGAGCATCAGGTTATTTAACTAAGCCTTTTACACAAGGAGATTTACTAAAAGTCATTTTTAAACATATTGTTTAATTTAATAATATAAATAATAAACCCACAAAAACCAAGATAGTTTTTGGATATTTCAGGTTGAGTATTACCTGGTTATCTACCATTTTAGTTATAAAAGATTGTCTGAGCCAATTAAAATTAGTTAGTCGTTATCTCACAGACAGAGGTTACAATGTTATTCAGGTGACTAATGCGAAGGAAGCTATAGAAATAATCTTAGAAGAAAAACCAGATGCGATTGTTACTGATGTAGTAATGCTGGGGATAAGTAGATTTGAATTGTGTCGCTTCATCAAAACAAATCCGATTAACCGATTATGGGCACTTGAAATTGAGCGATAAATCGCTGACTACGAACCTTTTTTGGGGTAGAATTGACCACTTTAGTATCTCTGAGGAAGTGGTATCTCTCCCAGTATTTCCAAAAGCGATCGCTCCATAACTTCACTGACAAATGTATTACCTTGTAAGTTGAGGTGAATGTGGTCGTGATACAAAGCTTGCGGGTTGGTAGTTGAATTGAATATCGGTAAAAAGTCTATATAGTTAATTTGTTCTGCTTTAGTAAAATCGTTCAAGCGCTGGCGTGCAAGAATTTCGTAATCGCGGGGGCCTGGTTCACCAATTTCTCGCAGTAAGGGAGTCATGACTAGTAAAAATTGGCTGTTGCTTTGGCGAGTCAGGGCTTGAATTTTGCCGATCGCCTCCAAATTAATCCCCACGCGATCGCCTGCTTCATTTTGCACTGCTTTAATTTCGGGAATTGGCTGTTGCTTGAGGATATAACGTTGCCATACTTCTACCAATGCTAGGGGAGGTTTACTATTGGGATAGTTGCGATCGCGTCCTACCGGTAAAGAAGTGGGAGCAGTAGCAAACAAATCATCGGTATTAATTAATAATACTACCGTTTGGGCGTTGAAATTGCTAAACTTCTCTAAATAAGCTAACTCGTTCCTTGGCCCCCAAGAGTTAGCTGAAGCATTTAGCACTTCTACTTCCTGATAATTATTATTAGTAGATGATGCTAAAGAACGCATCATCATCGTGGATATTGTATTACTCTGATCTGTCCACCAGCCACCATTAGCAATAGAATCCCCTAACAGTAAAACTCGCAGCCCAGAAGGTGCAGGTGTCTTCTTGAGCGGACTACCTCGCATAGAATACTCATTAATTTCAATGCGATTACCAAAACGACGGGTACGCTGGTTAGGAGCCAATAAATAACCAATCTGCTCATCGCCAATGTAAATCAGGGGATTACCAAAGCCAAAAAGCGATCGCAGTCCGATCTCGACTACTACAAACAATCCCACAACCACCGCCAAAAGTACGATCAACGCCACTTTCACCTACCTACACCCTCTTATACTGAGTTGCTTTTCAACGATAGTAACTGACGCATTGGGCATTGGATAGAGGCACAGAAGCGGCATGTACAACGTAAAACTTTTCTCAAGAGCTAAGAAATCCCCTGCATCTTCCCCACTCCCCAGGCATCTGACTAAGCGGATTAATATGTATTGGAACGTGTTTAATAAGCACTAAAACAGCAATTGTATAGCTGTTAACTGTCTATCTAATGGTTTATCAAAAGTTAGATATATTTTGGCTATTCTTGTGTAAGAGTATAGCAGTGTTTTATAGTGATATAATTTTTTATTATAGTATTACAAAAATTACAATTGTCATCATTTTATTAATTCAGCAAAATTTTTTTCTGGGGTAAGGTAGGATGATTAAAATAGTCACACGCAAATATTTAGGAAAACAAAGTGTCTATGACATTGGGGTTGAACATGACCATAATTTTGCGCTCAAAAATGGGTTAATAGCTTCCAATTGTTTCAATAAATCTCATTCGACGGCTTATGCTTATGTAACTTATCAAACAGCATATTTAAAAGCTAATTACCCATTGGAATATATGGCGGCACTGTTAACGGCTAACAGTGGCGATACCGATAAGGTACAGAGATATATTACTAACTGTACAAATATGGGTATTTCCATAGATCCGCCGGATATTAATCGCTCTGGTGTTGATTTTACGCCGATATTGGGAAAGATTCTGTTTGGATTTTCGGCGGTGCGGAACGTGGGACAGAATGCGATCGCTTGTATTTTGGAGGCGAGAAATGAGACAGGATTTAAATCCCTCGCTGATTTTTGCGATCGCGTGGATTTACGTGCTGTTAACCGCCGGACTCTGGAATCGCTGATTTACTGTGGAGCCTTTGATAAAATTGAACCCAACCGTCAACAGTTAATTAACGACTCAGAATTAGTGTATGATTGGGCACAATCTCGTGCTAAAGACAGAGCTAGTGGTCAAGGAAATCTCTTAGATTTATTGGGCGACGGATTTTCTTCTACTCCGAATAAAAGAGCAAATAATGCCTTTGAAACTGCTCCTAAATCTAAACCTGTGATGGATTTACCCCCGCAGAAAAAGTTGCAGATGGAGAAAGAATTATTAGGCTTTTATGTATCAGATCATCCCCTGAAATCCTTACGGCAAATAGCACCACTTTTGACTCCAATTAACCTTTCGCAACTGGGAGAGCAAAGGGAAGAAATAAGGCTTTGTGCAGTTGTCATGTTGAATAACGTCAAAAAAGTGGTTACTAAAAAAGGCGAACAAATGGCAATTTTGCAAATAGAAGACCTCACTACACAATCAGAAGCTATAGTCTTTCCCAAAACCTATGAACGCATTAGTTCCCTACTCCAAGTGGACACTAGATTGATTATTTGGGGAAAAGTAGATCGACGCGACGAGCAAACTCAATTTATTCTTGAAGATGCAGAACCAGTGGAAACAGTACAAATGGTAATGGTGGAGTTAAATCCCCAGCAAGCAAGTAATATCGATGAACTACATCGCTTGAAAATAATTTTGCAAGAACAGTCAGGAGACAAAGACAAAGCAAAAATGCCAGTGATCGGAATTATACAAACTGAAAATTCTCGGAAACTTGTTCGCTTGGGTTGGCAATTTTGTGTACAAGATTCTAGAATAACCGTTCAAGCTTTGCAAAATGCCAGTTTTCCTGCTCATATCAAATTGCTGACTGCTATCTGAAGCCAGAAGTGAAAAGTCCACCAATACTGAAAAGCAGCTTATTAATCAGTTTTACTGAACTGTCAACAGTAAATTGTCTTAAGTATTTAGGATTTTAATATATTTTTTAGTTACTTATGCGGATGATGATTTCCTTGAGGCAATGGTATATTTTTATGCTAACACCCTTAAGGCTGCGACCGGGGGAAGGAGTTACAACTTGATGATCGTGAACGAGCTACATAAATTTGTTTCATACTGTAAAATAATTCAACCCCAAACTCAGGAGGACATTAAAAAATTTTTTGAAGGAGTTATCTTATTTCCTTATGATAAGGAACTTCTATTGCAAGCTTATTTATTTCTGAATATTAAAGACTTGTTTCCCTCGTGCGCTGAATTACTGTTATTTGAAAAATCTCCAATTTCAGATTATACAGATTTAGGGAAGTGTGATTTTGTCTACCAGACCTTTAAAGGGAGCCTGTTTTTAATTGAAACTAAGTTTATTGATACAGAAGCAACAGGAGCTACAGAAAGAAAAAGAAGAAATAAACACAGAAACAAGGTATTTGAGCAAGTTATTACTTTAAAAGGCCGGTTTAGTGAATATTGGAATATGAGGCTAGATCAATTAGAGTGCGGGGTTTTCACAACAGATGCAGAAGTTGCTTGGCGAGGAAATGGTGTAAACGTCATATCTAAATCAATATCTATAGATCATCTGGAAAAATGGCGAAGAAGCTATCACACTAGTGAAAAGTTTTTATCTCATCAAGATGGGTCAAAGCTTGGGAGAAGGTTAATTTGAAAGGTTGAGCCAAGACCCAAATATACTTTTTACGGTGATTTGCCCCCTGTAACCTTGTACAATTTCTGAAGCGATGCCTGCCGTTTTAGTCCAAAGGCACCTATTTGGCGAGATCGAATAGTATCTACACGCCCATCGCCGATGGAGAAACGGCGCAATGGTTTGCCTTACGTTGGGTAGGCTATCGATGCCGCTAGATTCACTCTAGTGATTTTTGGTGGATTTATAAATTTTAGGGTAAGGGAAAATCTTTCACGTACTCAGGTGGCAAGGCAAAATCACCTATTTTGAATCGGCCGTATTTGCAGTTTTGGTTTTGGCACTAGATAAAGCCTTTCTCCAAATCAGTTTGGATCAACGTCCCAAATTAGCGCAAGTTATCCGGTTAATTCTCAGAACAACTACTTAAATCAGCAATAATACTAATGCTGACTGATCTGAGTCATCCTTTTTATGAAGTACTCCTGAAATCAGAAAGCTCAGAAATTAGTCTTTTCGTCGGGCGCTTCAAACTTGTAACCATAGCCCCGCACAGTTTTAATAAATTCCGGTATACTGGCATCGACTTCCATCTTCTTGCGAAGCTGACCAATATGCACATCAACCACTCGACCATCTCCCACGTAGTCGCAACCCCAAATTTTTTGGATTAGCTGTGGGCGACTCCAAGCCTGATTAGGATGACTTGCCAAAAAATGTAAGATATTAAATTCCAGCGCTGTTAAAGCAAGAGGTTTATCGTTAAGTGTTACCTCCCGACCCTCTGGGTTAATTGCTAGCTGTTTAAAAATGATCCGTTGTGTTGGCGACGGGTTGATGTAGCGTATCCGTCTCAAAAGAGCTTCTACTCTAACTTCAACTTCTGCAAGACTAAACGGTTTGGTCATGAAATCATCAGCACCTGCGCTTAAGATTTTAATTTTATCAGCCTCGTCAGTCCTACTAGTCAGTATCAGCACTAAAACATTAGTACGGCTCTGCATTTCTTGGCAAAGGTTATAACCATTAAGATCCGGCAAATTCCAATCCAGAATCACTAAAGCCGGGTTAAATTGCTCAAACAACGATAAGGCAGTCCTACCATCTGCTGCGGACTCTATTTGATATTTCCGACTTAAAAAACGATAGACCAGATTTCTAACGCCGAAGTCGTCATCGACGATCATAATTTTGGGAGTAGTAGCGGGAACCATAACCATAATGCTGCCTATTCTAGATTGGGCGATTCGCTCTTGCGCCAGTTTTGCTTTACGTGTTTCTGTTGATAGTGTATTCACGTGCGTCTCTGCTGAGTACGATCGCTACTGTAGTACTTGTTTACAATTAATCTTCCATGAAGTTTATCAAAACTTTAGTCATTGTAATGCTAATAAATTGTATAAGTATTATATAAATTTTGTATAATATTAGATTTTTGTGATATTAATGTAGGATTTAATACTTAAATTTAGTATAATTAAAGACCATTTCTCTAACCACAAATAGTCTAGAGAGACATCAGACGCCACAGCATTTGCTACAAGTTTCAGTCTGAGACTATGACTTAGACTTGCCAACGACTGAGAGCATCGCCAGAAGATATAAGGTAGGACTAGTACCGCAAGGCAAAAGTCACGCATTCACGCATAATTCTATTCCAAGCTTTTGCGTAAGTCCTATTTATAAATAGTCTCTAACAGACAAAGCTTGGAGTCAGCATAAATTAGCAATAGCTTTAGGCATTACATATCAACCAGGTTCCAAATTTTTTGCAGGTGAGTCGGTTTCCCGCTCTTGTTTTGTGCAAATTTGCTAACAGCTAGGGTTATCTTAACAAAAGGTTGCTGGCTTACCTGAAGATATGGCATTTGAGGTAACTACTAAAACGTTATTGTTAGCGATCGCAGATATTGAAAAGATACGTAATTCCTGTACTAATGGCTGAATATTTTAATTTTATTTACAATCTATTTTAATAATTAAGTATCACAAATAGAAACTTTAAATATCTTTAATAGAATTCATATAAAAACAACTTTTGATAGTATAATATGACTTGATTAGCAATGCATTGAATGGTAGAAAATATTTTAATTAGCTATCTATCTCAGGAGATATTTTAAGTAAATTCAGCCCAAAGAAAGAGTAATTCAATATATTTAGCCCGTTAAATTACTATTAATATCGTCAAGTCAGGGATACTTATGGTTAACAATTTAGTCGGCGGCATCATTCCCCCACAGCCACCAATAGAAGCACAATCTGATGCTCATACATTGAAGTCTCGTCTAGAATGGGGCGAACCAGCTTTTACAATCCTGGATGTGCGCGATCGCAACACCTTCAACGAAGGTCACATTATGGGAGCGATGCCAATGCCAATAGATGAATTGGTACAGCGTGCAGTACCTTCTTTAGATAAAAGCCGTGATATTTACGTTTACGGTGCTAATGAAGAAGAATCTGCCCAAGCCGCGCAACAACTGCGTTCTAATGGATTTGAGCATGTCTCCCAACTTAAAGGTGGTCTTGCTGCATGGAAAGCTATCGGTGGGCCAACAGAAGGCATTGTTGAATCAACAACTCCCCCAAGTGCAGATGAGTACAATGTTGTAGATCGGCTAAAAAATCACCAAGAAAATCAGCCAAAGGGAGGCCCTAGCGCGACGGAAACTATTAAAAAGGGAGCCAGTAAGCTCAAAGAAAACATTCAAGAGGGAGCCAGTAACCTCAAAGAAGGCATTCAAGAGG
>NZ_CAXTNP010000166.1:8870-18108 GCF_964245575.1 uncultured Nostoc sp.
TAACCTCAAAGAAGGCATTCAAGAGGAAGCCAGTAACGTCAAAGAAGGCATTCAAGAGGAAGCCAGTAACGTCAAAGAAGGCATTCAACAGGGAGCCAGTAACGTCAAAGAAGGCATTCAACAGGGAGCCAGTAATGTCAAAGAAGGCATTAGTGAATCTAAAACTCCAAGAGACACTGAATGATTCCAATGTTGGCTCTTAGGCAAAAAATAACTTAGAAAATTAGCGAATAGACCTCTTGCATAAATTAATAATGAGAACCCCACTCTACCTTTGGCTTATATCAAAGTCTCCCCTTTTTGTTTACGGGGACAGGTTAAGGGTAGGGTGTTAGTGAATTTTCCAAGAGGTCTAATCTTGATTTCTCATGACCAGAGAAGTCACAATTTAGAAATCAAAATATAGAATATTTTCTCTTGCAATGCTTGTACTCCAGAGCAAAAATTTTTGCAAGAGGTTTATTTTTGGATCAATGTTCAAACAAATCTTTAAACTGTAACAAATCCAAGGAAACTATTGTTGGCAGAAATTCAAAACATTCTTGAGCAATTTTCCAACGTTCTTCTCGTTTGAGCATTTCTGTTAGCTTGTGCTGCACACTAAGTAAGTAGCGCACATCATTGGCAGCATAACTCAGTTGAGCTTCAGATAAACTAGCGGCGTTACCCCAATCAGAACTTTGAGAGCTTTTATCAAGTTCTACTTGTTCTAACTCTTGCACCACATCTTTAAGCCCGTGGCGATTTGTGTAAGTACGGGCTAATTTACTAGCAATTTTGGTACAAAAAACAGGTCTAACCTGAATCCCCAGATTAGCTCGCAAAGTGGCAAGGTCAAAGCGAGCAAAGTGAAACACTTTTACGACATTCGCCGCTGACAAGAGTTTTTTTAAGTTTGGCGCATCAGCTTGTCCTTTGGCGATGCGGATTGCAGTCACTTTCCCGAATTCGTTGCACAATTGCACAAGACACAACCTATCGCGCTGTGGCAATAATCCCATCGTTTCTGTATCAACTGCGATCGCTGTAGATTCTAAATACTGTACTAGAGCCGCGTCACTGAGGTCGCGATCAATCACCTGAAAATCTTGTAATGTCATGAATTGTTCAAAAATAATACCAGTGTCCAGCAAATAAAAGTCTTGTCAGACACTACATTATTATTGTGCAAAATAATCATAAATTAAATCTACTTAGTACCGCAAGGCGGAAGTCACGCATTCAAAAGTCAAAAGTCAAAAGTATTATGGAATGGGCTTTTTGGGAATTTTAAATGGTTGCTCTATTTACGCCGTGGCGTACTAGTGCGAAAGAAAAGCTGTGTAAGGTAGACTTCGCCTTGATTATTAGTAGCAACGCCAATTCCAGTGAGGTTGTAATTTCCTTTAAGGTTCTTTAGATGTCCGGGACTCTTGATCCAACCAGTAACTGCTTCGTCCACAGGGTTACTATATCCCCGATTGAAAGCAACATTTTCCGCCGCACTGCTGTAGCGAATAGGGATAGCATTGACTCGTCGTTCAAATCCCTGATGGCTAAATGGGGTTTTACCTTTAGCCATATTCTGACTATGAATTCTTGCCTGTCGAGTGATATTTGCATTTAGGGTCAACTTTGGCAGTCCTTTAGAAGCCCGATATCGATTAATTTCGTCAAAAACGGATTTTTCTAGCTGCGTAGTTTTAAAAGTAGGAGTCGATATTGCAGCCTGACTGGAAAAAAGCGACAACAGCTTATTACGGGTGGATGTATTCGTAGAAGGATTATTTGGTATCGGAACAGTCGTTAACCCACTAGCAAGGACAAGCGCACTTAAAGCGATGCCAAAAGCAGTTTGTCGGAACATGGAGAATTGCGTAATATGTAGATATATAAGACTTATACTCTACCCTATTGTTCCGACAATATATACCACGATACTATTAAGGATTGATGAATTTTGGCAATCTGGCTACATCCTTGTATAGGAAGTACAAAAAATCATTTCCAATTGTCAATACTTCAATAGGTCAGCTTCGTAAAATCACGGTTATTTTTGCTGCTCATTTAGGATTTTCATGAATTACTAAAAAAATAATGTAGTATTCAATAGATAAATGTCATTGAAACTACATTATTCAATATGTAGCAAAAGCTTTGCTAGCAGGCTGAAGTCTGGGGAATTTGAGAAAAAACCTAAATTTTATCAAATCTATCAGCGAAAGAAAATTTGTGTGAAGTAGATTTCGCCTTTACTGTTGCTAGCGACACCAATCCCCGTTTTATTAAAATTACCTCTGATATTGGCTAGATGCCCTGGACTTTTGAGCCAGCCTTGAACAGCTATCGTCACAGGATCGCTATATCCCTGGTTGTAAGCGACATTTTCACCAGCTGAGGTGTAAGGAATACCGACTGCTTTAACACGTTGTGAAAATCCCGTATGTCCAAAGGGAACTTTATTATTAGCCATGTCCTGACTGTGAATCCTGGCTTGATTATCGATGGCAGAATTACGAGTCAGCCTTTCTAGCCCTTGGGAAGTTCTGTAATCATTAATTTTGTTAAAAACCGACTGTTCTAGAGCAGCAGTGTTGATGCTAGCTGCAATATAGCCAGTATCACTTAATATATGTGAAGATTCTGGCATAAAAGTTGGATTTGTTATAGGAGTAGCGAGCGCTCCACTACTGAAAATCATAGTGCCTAAAGCAACGCTGTAAAATATTGGTTTAATCATTTGCCTGAAGTAAACTTTTAGACAATGTAACTAACTAATATCAATGTGACAAATTGCTTATAGGTCTATATAGCTTTATTTATACCTTTATATGTGCAAAAACTACTAGTAAGCGTTTAAATTCATGACTTTGCAAATAAATAGTGCTGTTTAATGGCTAACTATCTTCTATCATTAGTATGATTGCTTTTATCTAACTACATACTGTACTTAGATAATCACATAGTGTAATTACTAGTTTTTTTCATTTTTTTAGTTCTATATTATGCTTATTTGTCTTCACAGTTCAGCTATTTTACTGTTTTTAGGTATATTCAATAGCTTTGTTTTTGTCTAAAAAGCAGTAAAAACCGATTGTGAAAATTGAGGCTACAAAATGTTAAGATATTAATAGCACGGATTTATTCAGTAAAATGTCTGCGTGATTTAAGCTACCCTTAGTTAAGGGTTTCTAACTCTTCCTGTACCACGCGCAGCACCCGCGCAATGTATTTTGCACGTCACTGTTCCCGTTCCTTAGTTACTTTGGCATCCGGCTCGTAAGCTTCAATCTCAGTAGCCGATAAAATACCTTTAACCTTTAGCAACCGTTCAATAGTGTCTAGCCGCTCATGCAGCACGGATACCTGATCGGTCAAAGCCATGACGATCGCTAACAATTATTATCAATTTGCGAATTATCTAAGTAAACTGGTCGTTTACCCTTAGCTATTTTTGCCATCGTAAGACCAATTTTCCCAAAATTAAGACTAGACATAGCAAAAAAAGAAACTCAGACGAAATCTAACTTTCTCATTACGAATTACGCTAGCGTTTGCGTAGCGTCTCGTAGAGAAGCGGTAGCGATCGCAAGTCAGACGCTCCTACGTCGCTAACGCTTTGCTATCGAGTACCAAAACGAGCGTCATTACGAATTATGAACGCTTACTTGGTTGCAGCAACTACAAACCAAGTTCTTTGGCTGCCTGAATTACCATTTTTAGACAGACTATTTAGTTACATTTGCTTTTTATGCTCCATTAGGCAATACGCTTAGGTTAGCGCCAAAAACCTTAAACTGCGTAGGTTGGGGAGCCACTGCGTTGGACGGGTTCCTCGGCTTGTTCGCTCTTAGCGTTCCCGGAGAGCGAACAGCGTCTCCGTTAGGAGAAGGGTAGCAAGTGGCGTTTGAGGAACGTAGACGCATGGAAGGCGGCTTCTTGAAGGGTAACCCAATATTTTCGGTAGTTTGTTGGGTTTGACTTCGTACCCCTACAGGGATCTTGCTACAACCCAACCTACGATTATCCTTAACTGAACTGTATTGCTCCATTAAGGACAAATTTCTCGAATGTCTTACCTGCTGCAAAAGCAGGCTCAGTAGCTAGCGACACCCAATAGGGTGTTGGAATTGTTGAGCCATTATTACTTTATCCCCAAGCATTTTAAGTATATTTACGCATCCACTAAGAACTTGGCTACTGTTTGTACATCCTTATCGCCACGTCCAGAGCAGTTAATTACAATCCGGGGACTGTCGGTTAGTTGGGGACACAGGGTTTCGAGGTAGGCGATCGCATGGGCTGTTTCCAATGCCGGGATAATCCCCTCCAATTTCGATAATCGCTGAAATGCCGCTAAAGCTTCTGCATCCGTCACACTATAGTATTCGGCGCGACCAGTATCCTTCATATAACTATGTTCTGGGCCCACACCCGGATAATCTAAACCTGCACTAATTGAGTGTGCTTCAATGATTTGCCCATCCTCATCTTGCAGAAGATAGCTCATTGCTCCGTGCAATACACCAATTCTTCCTTTTGTCAATGTTGCTGCGTGTTTTTCGGTATTAACACCTTCTCCTGCTGCCTCAACCCCAATAAACCGTATAGAAGACTCATTAATAAACTCATAAAATAGTCCCATAGCATTGGAACCACCGCCCACACAAGCCAAGAGAATATCAGGCAATACACCCCACTTTTCGATTGCTTGGGCGCGAGTTTCTTGACCGATTACTGCATGAAAATCACGTACCATCATCGGGTAAGGATGAGGCCCTGCTACCGAACCCAGGATGTAGTGAGTTGTTTCCACATTTGTCACCCAATCGCGGATTGCTTCAGAAGTGGCATCCTTAAGGGTTCCCGTCCCTGCCTCCACCGGACGCACTTCTGCCCCCATCAGCCGCATTCTAAACACATTCAAAGCTTGGCGTTCCATGTCATGAACACCCATGTAAATTACGCATTCTAGCCCAAAACGAGCGCAAACTGTGGCTGTGGCAACTCCGTGTTGTCCAGCACCTGTTTCGGCAATAATCCGTTGCTTGCCCATGCGCTTTGCCAACAATATCTGACCAAGGGCATTATTTATTTTATGAGAGCCAGTATGATTTAAATCCTCGCGCTTTAAGTAAATTTGCGGCCCCGTGCGATCGGGTCGAGCATAATGAGCAGTCAGGCGTTCAGCGAAATATAATGGTGTGGCACGTCCTACATAGTCCCGTAACAACTGCTGTAGTTCTGCTTGAAAACCAGGGTCATTGCGGTATTGCTGATAAGCTGTTTCTAGTTCAGTAAGAGCAGGCATCAGCGTTTCAGGTACATACTTACCGCCGAAGCGTCCAAAGCGACCTAGCATATCGGGAACCTGAGCAATTGAATTTGGAGATAGGGGAGTGGTAGTCACGGGCTGTTTTCAATGACGGGAATGACTTAATTATTATAGAAAGTCTGGGGCATATCTAGCTTATACCTGGGGACTGGAAACTAAATTTTTCATCAATACTCAATGCCCCATGCCCCATGCCCAATTAGTTTGAATTCCTCGCAATGGATTTGTAATGTTAGCCTAGAAATTGATATCCCAGCAGAAGGGTAGCGTAGAAGTTTCCACTGCCTTTGAAATTTTTCTTAATAAAGATTTATGTCTTCTTCAAATCCCAAATCTTCCGATAAAGGCTTTGTCTACCGCGAATTTGGCAACGACAACTTTGCCGCTACAGAAAGACCAATTCCAGAACTCCCTGCACAACAGCAAAATCTCAAAGTACAAGCTTCCCGCAAAGGACGCAAAGGCAAAACCGTTACAGTGATTAGCGGTTTTCAAGCCAAACCAGAAACCTTGGCAGATTTGGTAAAGCAGTTGAAAACCCAGTGCGGTACAGGTGGAACAGTTAAAGATAACGAAATTGAAATTCAGGGCGAACACAAGCAAAAAATTGTCGAGATTTTGACCAAACTAGGTTACAAAGCTAAAATTAGCGGTGGCTAATCTTGAGTGCGCTTTACCGCATCTTATACCGTAACCTAGTACCGCAAGGCGGAAGTCACTCATTCAAAAGTCAAAAGTCAAAAAGCTTGTGTTGTCAGCTTTTCCCTAATTGTGAATGGTATCTCTATTTACGCCGTGCTGTATTAAATTAAGAGAGGGAATGTTATCTTTGAAAGGTACAAATATGCTTGAGCAGTAGTAAATCACTTTGCCAACAAGCTATTTTTTGTGAGATAAATAGGAGGTTTAAATGGATTTAGTTCGGATTTTGTGTGCCATTTTCGTGCCGCCTCTGGGAGTTTTTTTGCAAGTAGGTTTTGGTATAGACTTTTGGATTAATATACTTTTGACACTTTTTGGTTATATTCCTGGGATTATTCACGCAGTGTGGATAATTGCTAAGAAATAATTTTTCGTAGAGGTTAAGTTGGGTGTAGAAATTTCGACAGAGGCAATTGATTAATTGCCTCTACAAAAAGGCTTCTAAATTGGATATCTGCATCTTGAACAATAATTCAGAAAAAAGTATTGTGAATTGTGCATTATTGTTAAAAACTTTGATGGTATATTACAAGACTGTAGCGAAAAAGTAACTATTTTTTGACTTAAAATAAATACTCTAAAGATACGAGCAATCATGTGTCCAAAGTATAACTTTGTGTAGCATAAAATACCGAATTAGCTCTCATTTTTGAACATAGCATAGAGTCTAAACTCCAAAAGCAAGGGGCAGATGTGCAATTGCCATTGCACAGTTGAGACGTTCAAATCTTTGATCAACCCAGTGTTTATATCTAGTACCCAGCCATGAACCATAGGCGCTTTTCGCTCATAGAGTGCCTGACGCATGACGGAAGTTTGGTAAAGATTTTTTACTTGCGCCACAACATTGATTTCCGCCAAACGATTCAGACGTTCTTCTCTTGTTGGCAAGGCATCAATTTCTTCTCGTTTCTGTAAATACAGTTCCCGAATCGGATTTACCCAGTTATCAAGAATTCCGATAGTCCTCCCTTCTAAAGCCGTCTTAATTCCTCCGCAATCGTAGTGACCACAAACAATAATATGTTTCACTTCAAGATGTAAAACTGCATATTCTAAAACAGCTAAAAAGTTAATATCTGTAAGAGAAACTTGATTGGCAATATTACGATGTACAAAGAACTGTCCTTGTTCTGTACGGGTAAAGTTTGTTAAGGCTAGACGACTATCAGAACACCCGATGTATAGAAAAGGTGGTGTTTGTCCACTAGATAACTCTTGAAAGTAAGTTGGGTCTATAGCTAATTTTTCGGCAACCCAAGCCTGATTATTTCTGAAAAGTTCATCAATGCTGTTATCTTTCATCTTTCGTCAAATTCGAGAGATAATCTCATAAATATTTTAGCTGATTTACAGTTTTCTATAAATCAATATGAACTTTTTCAGAGCTAATATTTTTATAAATATGACATTTTTTATACGGTATTAATAAAATTATTGTATAAATTTTCAAAAATTGAGTAAAACTTTAGAGAAAAATAATATGTATAAATTTAGAAAATTAGCTAAATAAAGTAAAACTTTTATCAACTAAAATCTAAGCGTTCAGACTGACTACTGATTTAAAATCTTCATCTAGCATTTAGAGATATTTTTACACAGAGATTCTGTAAGCATAATCATTTTAAATCACACCCTAAACTATGCATTTGAGTCAATCAAGTGCGGCGGAAGTCTTGAATACTGGCTCTTTCAATACACAGAGACACTTTCGGATGGTAGTAAGCTAACTTAACAAAGATGCCAAATCTGAGGTTGAGATATTAAGGTAAGGATTCAATCGGGGGCAACTACTTCGTTATCGTGATGATGGTTGATTGACCAACGGTGATCAACAGTCATAGAAGAAAACTCGCAAATTTCTTCTAGGCGTTTTTGCTGCACGGCAGCTTTACGCAGAGTAATAATTAGTTGATTTACCTGATGCCGTAAATCTGGATTATCATTTACAGCTAACATGGTTTGTCTTTCTAAAAGTTGAAGTATAAGTTCGTAGTGAATAGGAGAAGGTAGAGGAATTTGCTCCATGAAGTTAAATTTTGATTTCATATTTGAGATTGTGTATCAGTCAGAGTTTGTCTTTTGTAAATAAATTGTTACATAATAAATAACTAGTTGTTTATGGCTTTGATTTGATTAGCAATGAAGATTTAGCAAAGATATGATGATAGTTGATGGCAATGTGCTGCGTGTCCATGCATAGTGTACCCAATTTACCAACTATTGTATGCAGTTAGTTGCCCTATGCTAAGAGGCGTAGGGGAGGTGTTTATTTCAGAAATTCCTCGGCAATATATGGGCGATCGCAGCGCCGGGATCTGGTTGTTTTACCAAAGATTCTCCAATGAGTACAGCCGATGCACCTGCTGTCAGCACCAAACTCAGATCATCTGGGTTGTGTAGTCCTGACTCGCTGACAACAAGGATGTTTTTCTCCTGCAATTGGCTACCTCTTGCAGCTAAAAGTTGGCAAGTAGTTTGCAAGTCAACAGAGAAATCTTCCAAATTGCGATTATTGATTCCTACTAAGGAGACCCCATCTAAGGCTAACACACGGTCAAGTTCTGCCAAACTATGAACTTCAACCAAGGTTGCCATTTTCAGATTGTTAGCAATTTTAAGGAAGTATTTCAAATCTTGATCGCTCAAAATAGCCGCAATCAACAAAATAGCATCTGCACCCTGAACCCGCGCCAAGTATATCTGATAAGCATAAACGACAAACTCTTTGCACAGTAGGGGCAAATCTACAGCAGCCCGAACCTTTGCTAAGTTGTCAAAACTACCTTGAAAGAACTTGACATCCGTTAGCACAGAAAGACAACTAGCGCCACCTTGCTGATAAGACAGGGCGATCGCTACTGGGTCAAAATCTTCTCGTAAAACGCCTTTGCTTGGTGAAGCTTTTTTAACTTCGGCAATCAATGCTGGCTTTGTCTTACCTTGACGCAAAGCGGCGACAAAATCACGGGTTGGCGGTGCAGTCAGTACCCGCTTCCGTAATTCTTGCAAAGGAACTTTTTCCCGCATTTGGTCATATTCTACTTCTTTCTGCCAGACAATTTCCTCCAAGATGTGGTTTGGCGCTGCATCAGGCACGACAGCTTGATAACGCAATATCGATACATCAATAGCTGGGTTAGGTGAACGGCGACGGATTTGCATAATTGGGGATTGGGGAATGGACAATGGGTAATGGGGAATGGTGAATGGGGAATGGGG
>NZ_CAXTNP010000167.1:0-18086 GCF_964245575.1 uncultured Nostoc sp.
CCCCACTCCCCATTCCCTATGCTGAGACTGATAATTAACATCTTTATCCAGATAAGTAAGTCGGCGCGAATAAATCGAACTATGTGAAGTAATGTAAAATTCTTGTAATCGAGTTTGTAGTAAGGACTTTAATCCTAAAAGAAGGACTTCAGTCCTTACTACAAAACTTTAATTATTTACGCCGTTTTACTTAATCTAGCGAGATACAACGCGAATACGCTGGACGTTTTATCATGCTTACAAGTAAAATACGGTAAGTGCATCGCCTTACGGGCTTTTACATGTAAAACCACAGAAAAACCAGTTAGAAGTTGAGTTTAGCAGAGCAACTGACCCATAAGCAGTTATCAAAGCCTGTTTCAGCTAAATGCCAGTTGTAATGCTTCCAAAAACTTCCAGAGAGGTTTGAAGTTGTCCAGGAATCCTCTGCTTTAACTTTTAGCTGGATAACCTTTGTGTCACTCATCCCTTGAGAAACACAATAACTTGGCATCACTAGCTCTGTCTACGACTGGGCTATAGTTTGGCTGAATTGCTGCTCCTAGTAGTGAAGCTTTAGCTGACTTTCAGTTATAGCTGCTCGTAGTTAAGTCAGTGAACAGTTATCAAGGCTTTGTTTGGGGATTTAAACCTTAACCTATGTTGCTTATACCATTTTGGATTGGAAACCGCTTGGTGTATCTGGGTTTTCTCTGTCCATCTGTCGCAATTATTTTTCAAATTGGTCTCACTTAATAGAAGTGGGAGACTCAACAGGACTTTGATAACTAATAACTGATTGTTGAAACCCCCGAAGAGTATGGAATATTTATTACTACCGTTCTTAAGCTTTTTTGTTGGCATCATCGTTGGTTTGACGGGAATTGGCGGAGCCTCTCTGATCACCCCAATGTTGATTTTTGTCTTTCAGGTTCCGCCTTCTATCGCTGTGAGTTCTGATGTTGTGGCTGCTACATTGATGAAGATTGTTGGTAGCGTCAAGCATTGGGAACAGAAAACCCTTGACACAGAAGTTGTCAAATGGCTGGGATTCGGCAGTGTTCCAGGCTCACTGTTCGGCGTGGGGATTTTGCACTTTCTTAAACGTACAGGTGAGTATAACCTGGATAACATCTTGTTCCGTTTGCTTGGCGGGATGATTTTGTTAGTCACAGTGTTAGCATTAGTGCAATTGTTGCTATTAACTTTTTTCCCCAAATTTAATTTACCCGAACTGCCAAAGTTAGACTTAGAAACTAACTTTGGTCGCTTTATGACAATCACTTTGGGAGCAATTTTAGGCTGTTTGGTTGGTCTAACTAGCGTCTCTTCAGGTTCAATGTTTGCCCTAGTGCTGATTGGGTTTTTCCGGCTTGATGTACGGAAGTTAGTGGGTACAGATATTTCACACGCAGCAATTTTACTGCTGTTTACAGCCCTCGGTCACCTCAGCCTGGGAACAGTTGATTGGAGTCTGGTAGTACCTATATGGCTAGGCTCTGTTCCAGGGGTGTTAGTAGGCGCTAAAATCTGCCAGGTAGCTCCGCAACGCCCACTACGGTTTATTATTTATACCATCTTAATGATGGTGAGTTGGAAATTAGTTCATCAGGTGTAACCAATTTTAGATTTTCAATCCCAAATCCAGCATCTAACATCTGACACTGATTAACTTCTCAGCCAAGGTAGTAAAGTGAATGTACCTCGTTCATACATAATGAACAGACCTAAGCCAATTAACACAAAAGGTACGACAGCTTTACCGTAGCGACTTAAAATATAAGCAATTGTAGGTTGACGGCTTAAAAAATAAGCGATCGCACACCAAACCCCTACCATGATAAAAAATATACTTAGAATTACTCCCAAGCTGGCAAGGTCATGACCAGCAAATAAAGGGATATATATACTAATATTGTCACCACCATTAGCAACTGTTACTGCTGCCACTTTATAGGTTTGGGGGTGCAAAACACTTAAAAGAAAAGATAATACGGGATTAGTAGATGTAGATTGCCTAAAATCACTACTGACTGTCTGAACTGTTATAGTTTCTTCTGTTCTATATACTAATTGCTGAATACCAATAGCAATTGGTAACAATCCTAGCAATCCTATCCATTCTCGCTGTACGACCAAGCCACCAAAAAATCCTGGTAAGCTAACGATGATAATGGCTGTAAAACCCAGATATTGACCGAGTAAGATATACTGCCGCCGAAAATTAACATCTACCTGTGAAAAAAATATTAACAAGATAATGATGTCATCTATGTTAGTGGCTATGAAGGCAATTATCCCTTCACTGAAGGCTGTCCCTAGCTTACTCATGCTGGATTTTTAGAACCTACGATTTACCACCATACCAAATTAACCTTCTGGCACAACTAAGCTTTAAAATAGACAAAGTAATTATTCAAGGAATTTTAACGATTCAGGAGATTTATTCCAAAAATTCAGATTTAGTGTTTGGTATTGCAGATAAACACAGATAATTTAGGGCATGTATCTGTTGTTAAGTTTCTTTGCATTCTTCTCTTTGGGACGCTTCTCTACGAGAGGCTTTGCCAATGCGAACGCGAACGCGGTAGCCTGCTGCAAGATAAAAGCATGTCTATGTTTCTTTTAAAATATGAACGAGTTACTTACTGCAATTACTACAGGGTCAATTGCGTTCATTGCCACTAACATTGATGATATTGTCATTCTATTGTTGTTTTTTTCTCAAATAAATGCTACCTTTCGCCCCCGGCATATAGTTACAGGTCAGTTTCTAGGTTTTACGGTTCTGTTAATTTTTAGTCTTCCTGGTTTATTTGGTGGGTTAGTTTTATCAAAAAGCTGGATTGGATTACTTGGTTTACTACCAGTGTCCATAGGTATCAGTAGCTTGGTGAATCGAGAAGAAGATTCATCAAAAGAAGTTGTAGATGCAACAGAAGAAGCGGAAGCATCAACAATTACTAATTTTTTTTCCCCGCAAACTTATAGTGTGGCAGCCGTTACAATTGCCAATGGTAGCGATAATATTAGTATCTACGTACCTTTATTTGCTAGCAGCAACGTAGAGACTTTTTTGGTAATTATCGGATTATTTTTTCTCTTGTTAGGAGTTTGGTGCTACGCTGCATACAAATTAACTAACAACATCATAGCTGATATATTGACTCGCTACGTTAATAATCTTGTGCCTTTTGTTCTTATAGGATTAGGCGTTTTTATTGTATTAAAAAGTGAAGCTTTGAGTCCACTAAAGTTAGCTGCTAGTTGTTGCTGTTTAACAGTTTTAGTGAAAAATGATATTGCTAGCCATTAACAAAAAATAATTTAGGAGCAAAATTGGAGATGCTCCGTTTCCGGTCAGTAGTTATAATTCAGCTATTGACAGGATTCAAAAGAATACTTCTACAAAAGCTATAGCAATCCGATTTGATTCGGTGAATTACTCGTAGAGAGTGGGGACTCTTTACTGGGGACTAGGGACTGGGAAGAAGGAATAAAGGTGTACTGAGTTTTTTTCACGCAATCAAATATGAGTCCTATATCACTTTCATTCGCATTCCTTAGAGGAGCGATTTATATCAGCAAGGGGGGGCAATGTCTTTTGAAATTCCTTAATTGCCTCAATATGAGTCTGAGTTATATTTATATGCTCCTGTACTGCCTCTGTAAAGACTTCTGTTGAGCCATCTTCTGCTAATCTTGTCGTCAAATCTTTGACTTTATGCGCCTGCTTCTGGATGCTTTCTCCACAATCTTCGATGTGTTTGCCTTGTTGGTGACTAGTTTGGTCATCTGTTTGTAAACTCTCACCCAACTTTTTTACTGCTTTGCCTTGCTCAAGTAATTCCTGAGCATGTTTCTGTGCATTTTGTATAGTCTGCTTGGAAACTTTATGCATAATGTGAATTTTTGCTATTGCAATTTAATTGAGATAATTTTAACACAAAGTTATTTTCTTCACTAACCTCTATTAAGGAGCGATCGCCACAATAAAATGTCTTATCATTCGACAGATTAGAGTTATATATCAAAAGGTCAAGATTAATAACTGTTAAAAAATTTTCCCAATCAAAGCGATCACTATTGCTAAGGTGAATTAGTGAAGCGATCGCTTATGACCATTGCGTATGCAAAAGTATTGTAAAATGATGATTTGCACTCTATATATTTTGACTAATCAACATATCCAATAGGTCTAACACACGCTACAAAATCAAATATTAAACTTTGCTCAACCACTCATTCTCCTCTGGGTCTTTAAACAGTGAAGTACTGAGGTAGCGTTCACCGAAGCTGGGCTGTATCATGACGATTAGGCGACCTGCATTTTCTGGCCGTTGTGCTACTTGAATAGCAGCATACAACGCAGCACCAGTAGAAATTCCCGATAGTAATCCTTCTTCTTTTGCGAGACGACGACTGTAAGCGATCGCCTCCTCATCCGCTACCTGAATCACTTCATTTACCACTTCGGGACGATAAATTGCTGGGACAAATCCCGCGCCAATACCCTGAATTTTGTGAGGCCCTGATTTACCACCCACTAATACCGGACTGCTGCTTGGTTCAACTGCGATCGCTTGAAAACTCGGCTTCCGTTTTTTAATAACTTCTGCAACTCCGGTAATTGTCCCACCAGTACCCACTCCCGCCACCAGAATATCCACCTGTCCATCGGTATCATTCCAAATTTCTTCGGCTGTGGTTTCGGCGTGAACTTTCGGGTTAGCAGGGTTGCGGAACTGCTGCAACATATAAGCATTGGGCGTTTTAGCTACAATCTCCTCTGCATGAGCGATCGCTCCTCGCATCCCTTCTACCCCTGGCGTTAACTCTAGTTGAGCGCCATAAGCTTTGAGCATAGATCGTCTTTCGTGGCTCATTGTGTCAGGCATCGTTAGAATGAGATGGTAACCCTTGGCGGCTGCTACCATCGCCAGCGCAATTCCTGTATTTCCAGAAGTTGGCTCTACTAAAACGGTTTTTCCGGGGTGAATCAAGCCTGCTTCCTCCGCCGCTTCCACCATACTCCCGCCAATCCTGTCTTTGACAGAAGATGCTGGATTCATGCTTTCTAGCTTCACCACAATCTGAGCAACCGCTCCTGAAGCTTGGGGAATCTTGTTTAATTGAACTAAAGGAGTTCGGCCGATTAACTCTGTGACATCTTTCGCTATCCGCATGTGAGTCCTCCCTCGCGTTAAATATAATACATTGGACTTTGCTGTGCCCGAGTTTCTCTTTCCTGGCACAAGTCTTGGAGTGTATAACGACCCAAAACCTCAATTGAGGCAGCGTTAGCTTGCTCCCAAACTTCATAAACCAGAGTCTTTTCCAGAGTTTGAGAGTCAGAGGTATCTTTCTCTTTCCGCTCGCCTTCTACCAAAGTGACAATTTCAAGTATTGTAATCTGCCAAGGTTCACGAACTAAAACGAAACCTCCTTTAGAGCCGCGTTGACTCTGCACCACACCAGCACGCCGGAGGTTGGTCAAAATTTGTTCCAGATAGCGCTCAGGTATGGGTTGCTTGGCAGTGATCTCGCTCATGGTTAAAGGAAGTTTTTTTCCGTGGTGGCTTGCCAGTTCTAAGAGTGCCAGCAGCGCGTATTCCACTTTGGAAGACAGATCCAAGAGAGCGTAGTTTTGGCTATTCAATACTGTACTCAACATACTACGGTGAATTGGGGGACTTATCGCAGTTTATGCGAAATTAATTTTTTACAAGTGTGGAATGTGATAGCATCCCACTTAACTACCCACAAAACCACTTTATCCTATCGACTTACCGTAGTTTATTATCCTACGCAATTCCTATAAATGACTTAATCTTTTTGTGGGAATTATCCTGAGTTTCTGTTTTCAGAGCCTCACCTACCAACGAAAACCTTAACAGAGTATGCTACTAACTGATTTGCGAACCATTTTTGAGCGTGACCCAGCAGCCCGTAACTGGCTAGAAGTATTGTTGTGTTACCCTGGACTTCATGCCCTAGTGTTTCATCGATTAGCACACTGGCTCTATAAAATTGGAATTCCCTTCATACCAAGATTTATCTCTCATATTAGTCGGTTTTTAACCGGAATTGATATCCATCCTGGGGCATTAATTGGTCAAGGAGTGTTTATTGACCACGGGATGGGAGTAGTGATTGGTGAGACAGCGATCGTGGGCGACTATGCCCTAATTTATCAAGGCGTCACCCTTGGCGGGACGGGGAAAGAAAGCGGTAAACGCCATCCAACTTTAGGCTCTCATGTAGTTGTGGGATCGGGTGCGAAGGTATTGGGAAATATTCAAATTGGCGATCGCGTCCGTATTGGAGCCGGTTCTGTGGTGCTACGAGATGTGCCCAGTAACACTACTGTAGTGGGGATTCCAGGGCGCGTGACTCGTCAGAACAACTTAGCTACCAATGTTCTAGATCATGATAAAGTCCGCGACGTAGAAGCTGAAGTTATCCGTGCTTTATTTGAACGCGTCAAGGGACTAGAGAAACAGTTCGAGGAATTGCAACAATCAAATTTGTCCCCAACTGAGCTTGACGACGAACCAACCGACAACCCTAAGAGCAAAAATTCTGATGGGATAATTGAAGATTTTCTTGATGGTGCGGGAATTTAGGGAATGGGGAATGGGGAATTGGGCATTGGTTATTTTATTCTCCTTATCCCCCTCATCTCCCTTATCTCCCTCATCCCCCCACAGACGCGATTAATCGCGTCTCTTTGTACAGACGCGATTAATCGCGTCTCTACCCACTCCCCTCTTTAAAATATTCATAGCCTCTCATAACCTGATATAAATATAGTACTACGGTTAATTTATCGGAGAATAGTGTTATAGATTATGGTGGCTTTGTACACAAGCTTATCTAGCTCAAGAAGTAATACTAAAGAAATTTTTGCCCGTAGGTCATTTCTGCCAGAGCATCAAAACGGACTTTGGAAGATTGAAACGGGTTTTATCAGGACTTTTACCTATCTGGAAGATGGTACAACCGTTGCTCTGGGATTGTGGGGCCCTGGAGATATCGTTGGTAAGGCTTTGTCAAAATTAGAACCTTATCAAATGGAATGCCTAACTAAAGTAGAGGCGACAGTCTTACCTTTAGAGGAATGGACTCAACTAACAGAAACTCTACTTACTCATATTCAACAGGCTCAAGAATTAATGGTTATTCGTAGCCATAAAAAAGTCGAAACTATGCTGATCAAGCTGTTGGCATGGTTATCTAAAAAGTTTGGTTCGGAAGTTGAAAAAGGACGTTTAATAGATATGCGTCTGACTCACGAAGACCTGGCGGAAATGCTCGGTTCAACTCGTGTAACTATCACTCGTATTCTTGGACAGTTTGAGCAAGAGGGACTGATTAATCGTCTTTCCCTGCATCGAATTGTGCTGCGAGAAGAAGAAATTTGGTACTACGAAATTTAGATTATTTCAGCAAAACCAGCTATCGCCGTCAGCATTCGGCTTGCCCACAATTCTCAAATTCAGAGATTCCAGGTAAGCTAGACCGCTAGAGATTTGTGGCACTGTTCCCCGCAGTTCAATGTCAAAGTATGCTTCTTGATCTGTATTTGGTTGTAGCATAGCTTTAGTAATATTAACTACCAAGCCGTAAGCAGAAATTAACTGCGAAATCACAGGCGCTTGCAGATAGCATTTAGGAATATATATCCGCAGACGAATCTGCGTGACTTGGCTTTTTGTGTAAACTGAAGAAACCAGTGATAATCTGGTTTGGGAATTGTGACGGTTATTTAATGCTGCCATTGGGTAGTGACTATTTTGTGAATTAGCGTAGGCGTAGCCCGTCGTAGACATCGCAATAAACGCTAGACAATTCCAGCCAAATTGGTAGCCCCAGTTTTTCTAAATAACTCAGGCTAGAGTAGAGTTGCTTTGTTCTCCCCCACAAATCCAAGTCAAACCAGCCGTCATCTTCTGTATCGGGTTGGAGTCTAGCACTGGTAATATTGACTGTTAGTCCATAACGAGAAACTAACTCCGAAATCACTGGTTCTTCGTAATAGGATTTTAAGACGCACAGTTGCAAGCGCAATCGATTGGTTTGACCAAGAGAAATCCATTGCTGGAATTGTTCTTGCCATTGATTTGTCAGCCATGCAGACTTTTTGGGACTCAGTTTGCTAGCTGGATCTGGGAAAGTTAAAGAGGGCTGGTTGGGTTGAATCTGGTTAGCGATCGCTAATTGCAGCAAATTCACTCCCAATTCTTGCAAGTAAGATAAGCTATTTGTCAGTTTTTGGGGATTTCCCGAAAGATCCAAATCAAACCAGCCATCGCTGTCACTGTCGGATGTCAAGGATGCAGCTTTGATGTTGACGGTTAAACCATAACGTGACACCAGCCGGGAAATTACAGGTTGCCTGTGATACCTCTGAGGCACGAGAATGCGACTGTGGATTGAAGCGGGTTCTACAGATTTATTCTGAGACATCAGATTAATTCCCAATAGCAATGCCTACGACGGGCTGCGCCTACGCAATCTTTGGGTTTGGCAGAGAATTTTGCTGATGCCGTACCCCTACAACTCAACTGTGCTTCCTTGAATGTCAGCCTCATAGAGATTTTCATATTTCTGGCTTCTATTAAACTACGGTAATACTATCGATTTAATGTATTTAATTGTTATGTAAAGGAGAATATCACAAAAATCACAAATAAGCAATAAGTAAATTCACGCAAATAAAGCTCAATTTAGATGGAGTATTTTGACGCCAAAGCAATTGAGAATCATTTGAATGGTTGTATGGTAAATGTCCCTAAATTCCTATCAAAACTGCTACGAAATCGTCCACTATATCATCAAAACTCTACTGTTACAGTTTCTAAAACTGAAAAGGGTGTACCAGGTTGGATATCGTTACGACTTTAGCCTGATAATGGCTACTACTCGACCTAAATTTAACCATTTTCCCAAGAAAATTGCGTAAAGTCTAATTTTTGTCAAATTGATGATCAAACCTGACATTTTAGCCGTATCATTCAGCATTAATTTTGCCAAAGCGATCGCCAAAACCAGCTGTTTATCCAAGAAAACGCGATTGTAGAATTGGTGCAACCCCTCGCCCAAATGCAGGAAGCCCTTAATCGTTTGTGATATATGAGTCGAGGAATTCAAAATCTATTGTTAATTGAGTATTTGCGGAAATTTTCCATTGCAGAGTTGGTGTCAGAAAATACTGTTGTTTCCGTTACTTTGGCCTTGTCGTCTAGACATCCCTAACTACAGTTTTTGCCCGATAGCGATACCACCACATCACCAAACTAGTAACAAAAAGAACTAGTGGTGCAAGTCCAACAAATATATAGAGTATACGGGTGGGTAAGCCACCAAATGTGCCGTAGTGCAGGGGTACAAAAGAGTTGAGGATGCGATCGCCCAACCGCATCTTTAAAGCATTATCAACTCGCAAAACCTCACCCGTGTACTGATCGAGATAAACATTACTATTCCCATACTTTACATTTTCCTGCGGCAACTTCATGCGAATTTGGAGAGCATCTTCTGGTTTACTGGGAAAATAAATGCTTTTGGTAACAGCACCAGGTAAGGCAGCATCGGCAATTTTCAGTTGTTCTGTCAGTGCTAAGGTTGATTTACTAGGAATTGGCTTGGATACTGGTTCAGATGGTTTTGGGGTGAATGTAACAGCGTAAATAATCGGCTCAGGAAAGCTGAAGCTCCAGCAAAAGCCAGTAAAGCTAGTAAAGAATAAAAAAATCACAGCAATAATGCCAGCCACTTTGTGAATGTCAAAGTTCACCCGCTTAGGATGAGCATCAAGCTTGATTTTGAATCCTGCAATTAACTTGCGCCAACCCGGCCAGAGAACTAAACCTGTGATGGTGAGGATACACATTAGAAAGGCAGCAATGCCAACAAACATAGTTCCGGTTTCACCTGCCATTAGGCTGTAGTGCAGATTAAGGATGACACCAATTAGAGTTTTATCCGATATTCGCTCACCGATAATTTTGCCTGTATAAGGGTTGATAAAAACCTCTGTCCTTTCCACATCAGTTGATGACAACTGTCCCACGTAGGGAGAAGAAGGAGTATCTGGCAAATAAATCCGAAAAAGATGGAAATCACCTTGCGCGGGATACTTCGCCTCAATTGTATTCACCACAGATTCTGGGGATAACTGCACCTGTTGGGGAATAATGTATCCATACTGTTGACTAATCATAAAGTGGTCAAAATCTTGCTCGAACACTAACAAGCTACCTGTCAAGCCAACGATAACCAGCACCAGTCCAACAAAAAGACCGATATATTGGTGTAGGTAAAAAACGGTATCGCGTAGTTTTTTCCGGTTCATAATTGCTACAAAGCAAGTTGAATTTTTTACCTTCCTAAATCCCCCTGATGCATCGCCGGGAAACAGTGTTGTTCCCTCACCTTTGCATTGCAGAGGGTGAGAGTGGGGTCAAAACTCCACAGAAAACGTCCCCAGCACTGTTAAAGGCGCACCAGGAAGCAGATAGTAGCCTTGAGAATCGTAATAGCGAGTGTCAAGAAGATTCTTAAAGTTCAGTCCAACCCTCCAGTTATCGCGTTTGTAGAAAATCGTGGCATCAGCGCGCACGTAGGAGGGGATTTTGAATGTGTTGGGGAGTGTGGCTTCGCGATCGCCGGTGTAAAATATTCCCCCACCAAACCCTAATCCTCTCATCCCACCGCTTTGAATTTCATAGGTCGTCCACAGACTACCCCCAGCACCGGGAGCATTTATAAGAGAGTCACCTACAGGGTTATTTTCGTCACCTACACTTACAAATGCATCGTTGACGAAGTAGGATGCAATTATATTCCAGCCTGGTAAAATCTGCCCAGAAAGGTCAAATTCCAAACCGCGACTTTTCACCTCTCCTATAGGGATGGAATAGTCAGAATTACTAGGATCGGTTGTAGCGACATTTTTCTTGGTGATATCATAGGCGGCAAAGGTTGCTGATAGCCTGTCTTTAATCAGTTCGGCTTTGACTCCCACTTCATACTGAGTAGCGCGTTCTGGTGGCAGTTGAGTTTTATCTACTGTCTGCGACTCGCTGGGATTAAACGAGCGGGTGTAGCTGGCGTAAATTGAAATCGGTTCAATCGGCTGATAAACAATGCCAACGCGAGGTGAAAAAGCATCATCATAGATTCGATCGACTGTAGCATCATCAATCGGGTTTCTACCTAAAGAATCCAGTGGTTGCACGCGATTTTTGCGGTGAACAAAGTCATACCTACCGCCGACTAATAGCTTCAGATTTGGCAGCAATGTCACTTGATCTTGCAGATAAAGAGCGATGGTATTGCGGTCAAAACGATCGCGTTCCGCTGCCTCATCAAACTCTGCTGGTCGGGAAGCGCCATACACAGGATTGAATAAATCAATACTGGGAGTCAATGAAACACTGCTTCGCAGATAATCGTAGCCACGGATATATTTATTCCACTCCAACCCCACAAGAACTTGATGTTGGATGGAACCTGTATTGAAATTACTAATTAAATCGTTTTGCAGAGAGTAGTTTTGGTAATAACTCGGGCCAGCACCAAATCTTCGCAATACGGTACGACCATCTACAATGCTATCCGGTTGAAACGATGATTCTTCAGAATCATTAACCGTAACGGAAAAGCCACTGCGGAACTGGATGTTTTTACTAAAGCGATGATTGACGTTAAGAAATACAGAGTTTGTCTCTTTGGAGAAATAATCGTCTGGCTCCCCTAAGAAACGATTGACAGGAGCTTGGAAAACGATTGGATCGGCAGTAAGACCACGATAATAGGTGCGATCGACTTTGAGGTATTCATACTCCAGTGTCAATGTTGTCGCATCACCAATTTTGTAGGTTAATGCTGGTGCGATCGCGAATGTTTCCTGATGATTAAAATCGAGAAAACTACCAAAGTTTTCGTATGCAGCATTCAGACGGTACAGCAACGTTCTGTCTGAGTTCAGCGGCCCAGAAATATCAATGGAGGGACGATAAGTGCTAAAATTTCCGGCTGTAAATTCAGCAGAGTAGTAAGGCTCACTGAGCGGTTGTTTGGTAATGTAATTCACCACACCTCCCGGCTCAAACTGTCCATATAGGACTGAAGCTGGGCCCTTGAGAACTTCGATCCGCTCAATGTTAGTCGGATTCACAAGGTCGTCTTGAACAGCAAAACCGTTTCTCAAGTTGTCATAAGTTGTGAATCCCCGAATGTTGTAATTATCTGTAGCCCCAGCATAGCCCCCTTGCGGAGTTACACCACTGACATTTCGTGCTGCATCACCAATCCGTGTAATTTGCTGATCCTTGATGACTTGTTGGGGAATAACTTGAATTGACTGGGGAATGTCGCGCAGTGGTGTGTCGGTTCTGGTCGCAGTTGTAGCATCTGGTACGCTGTATCCATCTTGCTCACCCGTCACCACCAGTTCAATCGGTTGATCATCAGAAGCCGATGGTTGCGCTGGCTGTATCTGGTTCTCTGGTTGCTCTTGTTCAGCAGTTGTTCGTCTTTGAGGTTGTTGTTGCGCTCTGGATGCTGCACCAGCTACAGAGAAGATTATACCCTCGTCTGGACTATCAAACAACTCGACTGTTGGTACACTCATTTCACCTATAACTGTGACTCGGATAGTATTGGCATCCAAGTTAGTAACTGTGATCTCAGTAATACCTGCAATTGGTTTAGCAGAGCGAAATGTGAACGCATCACCCGACGGGAGGCGCAGTTGAGCATTGGGAATATCAGCAATAAAATTATTACCAGCACTGCGATTTGTGACTTGCAACTGTTCACCTTTTGCAGTCTGTAAAATCACCTCCACACCTTTGTCGGTGGGATTTGCCTTAACTCCTGTCACTTGGGTAACTTCAGGATTTGGCATATTCGGTGTTGTTGGTGACTGTACTAACATTTGAGCGCTGGTATTGGGAAGTTCTACTTCATTGAGTCTTAGAATTTCTCCAATCGACCTAGAATTGCGTAGTACCGATGTAACAGATTTACCTTGTGCTTGTTTGTTGACTTCTTGAGCAATTGCACTTATGGGAACGCAAAACCAAATAGAGCTTGTAACCAACAGAATTTTCAATATTTGCCTTAACACCATTTGCCACCCCTACACTTCCTCCCCAGCTGCCATTAACTCTCAATAAATCAGCAAATAGCTGCTAGCTACTGAGATATGTAATCAGCTACTTGAGAATACACATTACAAGATATGACTAAGCAATTGCAAGTTGTTATCAAAGTTTATTTACAAGGGGAGTTGACAGATAATGGGTTTTTGATTTTAATGCTGTGATTTCAGCTACCTTTTTATTTAAGTTAATTGAAAACTATCTTAAAGGTGTAAAACTATTAATGATATTTATTTTTAATACATTGAATCGATAGCAATCCGATTTGATTCGGTGAATTACTCGTAGAGACTGGGGACACAACGAGTGCGCCCAACTCGAAGAAGAGGCTTCGCCCTAAGCGTAGCTATGCCGCAGGCTTTACGGCTACGCTGGCTGACAAGCTCAGTGCATCGCTCAATACTTGGAAGAAGGAATAAAGGTGTACTGAGTTTTTTTCACGCAATCAAATATAAGTCATATATAAAAGCTAATGGGCTTTTGAAAGCAAAGGTTTGGCATTGCCACGCTCCGCTTACAATGACATAAGTAAGTAGCTGGACAAAAATATTTACAGTTATTGCGTACTCCTTTGGAGAACCCGTAGGGTACGAAGTGTTCGCAAAGCGTCTCTAAAAGTTGCAATTGCAAGGGGTTTAGATTAACATTCGTGAGCGCATGAGGACGTGCAGCTATCTGTACGCCCCTACTAAGCTAATGAGCATTTAAGTTGCATAAAACCAGGGCTGGAGCCACTTACTACAAGCGAATCAGTCTGGAAAAATGAATGACGGTTAGCTTATGTATTGCTATAATCCTTACCAATCAGTTGCTTTAGTGTCATCCCAGACTTCCAATTCCAAGTCGTGGAGATAGGTTAACCCGCTCTGAATTTGTGCATCTGTTCCTTGTAATTCAAGGTCAAACCAACCATCACCGACAGCATTCGCTCCCAAAATCGCTGCGGTGATATTCACAGTTAGCCCGTAGTCAGATACCAGGCGAGAAATGACAGGTTGCTGGTGATAATCTTTAGGAATTCTTAGTCGAATTCGTTTATTGGTAAGTGTATTGTCAGTAGCCATATCTGAATTACTTCAATCCCTGATAGGGATTGGTACAGAACTACTCTTAACCCTAACGGTAATTTCCTGATAGGTACTAAGTAGATCGTACCATGTCCCATGATTTGCTTGTATCCTATTCAAAGGATAACTATAATCTCTTGATTTTTCTATTCAACATCTTTAATACGGGTTTTCCGTTCCAGAATTTCCTTCAGCACTAAGGTTACTACTGCTAGCAATGCTAATAGTACAGCCGCAGAGAAGGCAGCTTCGGTTTCATATTGTTTGTAAGCGTCTTCTACAAACAGTGGTAGGCTCTGGGTTTGGTCAGCAATGTTGCCAGATACCACCGAAACTGCGCCGAATTCACCCATTGCTCTGGCATTAGTCAAAATTAAACCGTAGAGTAAGCCCCAACGGATACTAGGCAGAGTGACGCGCAAAAATATCTGCCAATCTTTCGCACCGAGAGTTCTAGCAGCTTCTTCTTGATCCTTACCAAATTCCTCTAAAACAGGAATTACTTCCCGCGCCACAAAGGGCATACTCACAAAGGCTGTAGCCAGCACCATACCTGGAAAGGCAAAGATTATCTTGATATCATGAGCCTGGAGCCAAGGGCCAAACCACCCATTGCGTCCGTAAAGTAGCACAATCATCAATCCTGCGACTACGGGCGAGATGGAAAAGGGCAAGTCAATAATACTCAAAACTATAGCGCGTCCGGGAAATTTATGACGAGCGATCGCCCAAGCTGCACATAAACCAAATACTGTATTCACAGGCAGAGCGATCGCAGCTAGCAACAGCGTCAGCCAAGCTGCATGAAGAAAAGCTGGTCGTGTCAGGTTGGATAGAAACGGCCCAACTCCTTTGCTGAAGGCTTGGAAAAAAACGTTAATTGCCGGGATGTATTGAACTAGGGCTAAATAGGCGATCGCTATCCCAATTAAAACTATTGGTACCCAACTCTTCTGCTCTTTAGGCTTGGCTGTATGTGTATCTGTATCAGATGCAGATGAGTGAAAACTTGGCTTATCTACTGTCATATCGCCTTGCCCATGCTTGTAAGAAATTAATTGCCAATAACAGTACCAATGAAATTGATAATAAAACTATGCCAATTACTGTTGCACCAGAATAGTCATACTGCTCTAACCGTTGGAAAATCAGCACAGGTGCGATCAAATCCTGATAGGGCGTATTGGAAGAGATAATCACAGTTGACCCATATTCCCCAACTGCACGGGAGAAACCTAAGGCGACACCAGTTAAAATCGTCGGAAATAAAGGTGGTAAAATTACTTTCCAGAAGGTCTGCCATTGAGAAGCACCCAGACACCAAGCGGCTTCTTCAATTTCATGTTCCATTTCTTGAAGCACGGGTTGTACGGTTCTCACGATAAAAGGTAGTGAGATAAATATCATTGCTACCGCTACTCCCGTGCGCGTAAAAGACACTTTAATTCCCAGTGGTGCTAGTAGCGAACCTATCCAGCCATTATTGCTGTAAACTGTTGCCAGGGTTAGCCCTGCTACGGAAGTTGGTAGTGCAAAGGGTAAATCCACTGTGGCGTCAATCAAGCGTTTTAAGGGAAAGTCGTAGCGAACTAGAACCCAAGCAATTAGAGTACCAAATACGCCATTAAGCAAGGCAGCAAAGATTGCCGTAAAAAAAGTTACATTATAAGTAGCTAATGCAATATCACTGGTTGCGATCGCCCAAAATCTTGCCGGAGGTTCCGTACTTGCTTTCAGGAACATAGCAGCTATGGGGATAAACAACATCACCGTTAGGTATCCTATGGTGATTCGCCAAGTCCAAGGAACCCGCCCCAATTTCTTCCAGAATGGTGTTTTGTGTTCAACTTCCACAGAATGAGATACAGTCGTCATAGTCAAAAATTCAAAATTTAAAATTTACAAGAAGTTTTGGCGTTGCTGATTGCAATATGAAAAATAATTTTGCATAATTTCAAAATCCTTGTAGAGACCTTGCAATGCAACGTCTCTACATCCAGATTCATACCTCGATTTTGCAACACCGAAGTTTTTTGTCAGTGGTCGGTCGTTTTTTCTACTGACTACCAACCATTGAATAATGATTAACTACTTTTTCTTGGCTTGAATCTGGTCAAAAATAGCTCCATCTGCAAAGAACTTCTTATTAATTCCATCCCAACCGCCGAAGTCTGCAACTGTACCCAAAGTTTTCACCTTAGGAAATTTGTCTGCAACTTCCTTACTTAGGGTCAAAGTATCATCCGACGGTCGGAATCCTAATTTTGCAAACTGCTGTTGAGCCTCTGGGGTATATAAATATTTGACAAAACCTTCGGCAACTTCACGTGTACCGTGCTTATCGACATTTTTGTCTACCACTGCGATGGGATTGTCGATGGAGATATTGACATCAGGGATGATCGCAGTCAACTTTTCACCTTTTTGTTCTGCCAAGATAATCTCATTTTCATAGTTAATCAGGGCATCACCTTGACCCTGCTTGAAAAAGGCATCAGTAGCTTCACGTGCATCTTTAGTCAACAAAGGCACGTTTTTGTACACTTTACTAACAAATTCAGTCGCTTTAGCATCATCTCCACCAGTTTTAATCACTGAATTCCAAAGAGCTAAGAAATTCCAGCGAGCAACTCCTGATGTTTTAGGATCAGCAGTAATTAGTTTTATACCGTCTTTAGATAAATCTTCCCAGGTCTTAATGTTTTTTGGATTTCCTGGACGGGTGACTAATGCTGCCACTGATTTAGAGACAATACCATTATTAGGAACTTTTTTTTCCCATCCTGGCTGAATCAATCCAGCCTTCTCAATCTTTGAGGTGTCTCCAGCTAGCGCCAAGTGGACAACATCTGCTTCCAAACCATCGATAACGGCGCGAGTTTGGGAACCAGATCCGCCATAGCTTTGTTTGAAGGTGACAGTTTGGTTATGATCTTTCTTCCACTGTTCTACAAACTTAGGAATGATGGCTTCGTGAGCTGCTTTGGTGACAGCAAAAGAAACGAGGGTTAGTTCAACATTATCCTTGCTTGCAGTCACAGGGCTGGCAGTAGGGGCTTCAGAGGAAGAATTACTTGCAGTTCCACCAGAGCAGGCGGCAAGCGCCACACTCAATACGGTACCTACTAAAAAGAGTGATACAAAGCTTTTGAGCGAATTCAGTCTGAACCGATAGGTTCTATGTTCAGCGTAGATGCGTTCGCCTTTGGCGTTGCCGTAGGCTAGCAGCTTGTCGTAAGACATCGCTTGTAACCTTTTCAGTGGACGTTGCCACAAACTCATTCTATTTCCTCCGTGAAATCTACAAATAATTGATGGGAATACAGTTATATAGTGTTTATCATACTGGATGATTTCATGTATCTAGTTGCAAACACCAAAAAACCTCAGATTCTTTATCAAGAATATGGTGATTCTACCAGTTCTGTGAGGAATTAAAAATGCTTTTACTTTCAACTATCAAATTGCGTAGGCGCAGCCTGCCGTAGGCATCGCAATTCGATACCTATTACATCAAGCAACTTGCTAGTTAATAGGTTATTTCCCCTTGCTCTTATGCTCCAATGAAACAGTAGTCAGATATTTTATACCAATTCTTTCTGAAGCTGTACAAAATCAACCTTGGTAAGACAATAGGCTTGAGCAACCGGCTCTATACAAGCTCACAAATAATCAGTATTACATGTTTTGAGTATGAGTTTTCGGAGTGGAAATAAAACTTTTTAGTCTAAACTCCAGTATTTCAGGTAAATGAAGTACATGGGTAGGGGCAGGTGACGAATTTCCAGGGGGGATTGCCGATTATCTTGGATGGTCAAGTCGCTTCTCGAAATTAAAAATTAAAAATTATTAATTAAAAATTGCAATC
>NZ_CAXTNP010000168.1:0-18050 GCF_964245575.1 uncultured Nostoc sp.
TTTACAGCAGAATTCAAGTATTTGAACCACATCTATCGTAGGGGCACAGCATTGCTGTGCCCCTACCGCATGGTCTATTTACCTGAAAATAGCTGTAAGCTACAGGGAAGCATAATTATAAAAAAGTTTTAGTTATACTTTTGCACTAGCAAATCTGCAATTGAGGTTAGTAATTCAGTTGGTTGTACTGGTTTGGCAACGTGTTTTTGAAACCTAGCTGCTAAGACTTGATCGCGATCGCTTTCTCTAGCATAGGCGGTAAGGGCGATCGCAGGAATTTCCCCTCCTTCTTCCTTTGGCATTACTCTGAGTACCTTAATCAGGTTGTAGCCATCCGCCACACACCAGATTCAAGCAAGGTTTACCTGTTTTGCGGGCAGCGAGCGAGCGATCTGGTGGTCACTTTTTGTTGTGTCTCCTGAATTATGACTGCTGAATTCTTCTTTACACAAATAATTGGATATTTTGTATTTGGAAGACTCTAAATAAGGATTTAGTGATCGCACTTCAAATTATTGTAGAAAAACATGGCGGTATTCTGGAGGTTAATTCTGTACAGGGAGAGGGTAGATAATTTGTAATTCAAATTCCGATTTAAAATTATCCCTCCTGGCGCGGGTAGCCAAAGCTGAGATGGCTACCAATGAGTGTGTAGAAGTTATTTAGGGCGTGTGCAGCACCCCCTAAATAACCCGGAACCTTGCATTTATCGCTAACAGTTTGAGCGACTTTGTAAAGCTTGGTGGTGTGTGGTGTCATGTCCCATCCTTCGCCACCATAGCTGCTTGTGGTTTTTTGAATATCATGCAGGATTACCACTTCCAGCCGCCAACCATTGATTTTGCACTCGCCCAAGCGATAGATATTAGACAATGCTGGATCTGATAAAGCTAGACGTAACTCTCTTTCTATTTGCATGAAGTCAGGCTTTTCCGGCTGCATCTGCAAGTAAGCAAGTAGTTCTGCGGCTGATGTGCCAGTTATAAAAAATACTGATGCATAGCCATCTCCCCCAGAAATGACTCTCCAATCAACTAAGGTGAGTTCTGGTGACTGCGCCAGCGCCACAATCAGCGAGGTGTCAGTTTGGTTATCTGTGCCAGTTATCCCACCATAACCAGACTCAATCCCAAAGTTGCGATCGCAAACACCAATGATTTGCCAGGTATAGTGTGCAACTGTAACTATAGGTTCATCTCTTTGTATACCCGACACTACTTCAGCATAGTTGCTCTGGTCAACATACAAATCGTAAGAACCTGGAGTATTGGAGTTTCCACATGGCGCATTGATTAATTTGCCAACAAAGTGGCAATGTTTAAAGCCAGACAGTGGATGCTGGCGTACCAAAGCCGCAAGGCGTTCAGCATCAGACGGAGCAAAAGTGGCACTGAAGTAGTAATGAGGGCCTTGTCCGCACTCTTTGATTTCACAGAACCAATCCTGAAATGTAGCCATTATGTAAAGATACACACAACGAAATAACGACCAAGATAACTAATGGCAGATAATATTGAACACCCACAATATAACCTTTAGTGATCGGGTGAAGTGATATTGTTAGGTGGCGTTGGGTTCTTCAGGATCTTCACCAAGGATTTGCTGTGCAGCGTGTTGGATGTGCAGAATATCGTCTCTAGCGATTTTACTTAGGTGAAAGCTCTCTCTATCTGAAGCGGGTAGAGCTTTGTATGTTTGTAGCACTGAATCAATAGGCACAGTAGATATAATACTTACCCCAGCAACAGGTGATTTCACAGCACTGATCTTTCCTTTTAAAAGTCGTAATGCAACACTAGGCAGATTTGGTGTAACAAGTACCAACGGATCTGGATTTTCCCATCTGATTCGGGTAGTACCTTGCTTCTTCGCTTTACTTGAGGAGTTATCCAACAACTGAACGTACATCCCCGATGAATCAACAGATTCAAATTCAGTTCGTATCTTTTTCATTGCTTCGGCTAAACTACGAGCTAGTTTTTGGTCACTATTTGTCGCAGCAAAAGCCTTGGTGATTAGGACATCAACAGATGATAAAACCTAGACACAAAAAGGCTTTTCACCCAGTCACCAATCCCCAGTCCCCAGTCCCCAGTCCCCAGCTATAATACTAGATGATCTACTACACTCGTACCGCCAGAAAGTAAGGTTTCCACCGCAGTACCCAAGGCACCCAGATAAACCTGTTCGGGATCGAGGGGGGCAAAATCATAGAGTTCCGCCAACCATAATTCTAAAGGGAAAACTGACATGATCCCCCGTTGCCACATCTCTGAGGAGTGGGTGTGGGCGTTGAAAAAGCCAGGTAGCAGCAGCTTATTTTTGCCATCTATGGCTGTACCGATTACTTGTAGATTGGGGGCAATGGCTGCGATCGCACCATCTCCAACCTGTACATCTACCATTGTATAATTATCACGGACGGCAATCAAAACATTCTGGATGGTGAAATCTACCATATTTAACCTTGATTAAGTAATCGTCTTCTCAACTGAATTTCAAGTTACAAAATAGAAAATGGTGTTGGGTATTGCAATTTTATGAATCTGCCTTTTCGGACATTGGGAGTTGCACCAAATGCATGGACAGTGAATGATGCGAACGCAGATATCACTCGTCTTCAAAAGACCCCACAACCCGTTATTTTATCAACAGAAACTAAAACCCTGCGCCTAGACTTGGCAAAAACTGCTATCCTCGTCATTGATATGCAAAACGACTTCTGTCACCCTGATGGCTGGTTAGCGCATATCGGCGTGGACGTAACTCCAGCGCGTCAGCCTATTGAACCTTTGAACAACTTACTTCCAGAACTGCGTGAGGCTGGTGTTCCAGTCATTTGGGTAAATTGGGGGAATCGTTCCGACTTGCTCAATATTAGTGCTGGTTTGCGTCATGTCTATAACCCCACAGGGGCAGGTGTGGGATTGGGCGATCCACTGCCAAGCAATGGTGCTAGAGTACTCATGGCAGGTAGTTGGGCAGCGGCAGTAGTAGACGAACTAGAACAGATTCCCGAAGATATTCGTGTGGATAAATACCGCATGAGTGGGTTTTGGGATACGCCCTTAGATAGTATCTTGCGGAATCTAGGAAGGACAACATTATTTTTTGCTGGTGTTAATGCTGATCAATGTGTGCTAGCCACATTATGTGATGCCAACTTCTTAGGATATGACTGCGTGTTAGTTAAAGATTGCACCGCCACCACTTCTCCTGAATATTGTTGGCTGGCGACGTTGTACAATGTCAAACAATGCTTCGGTTTTGTCACTGACTCGCAAGGGATTTTAATAGCGCTGCAAAAGGGTGAGGAGTAGGAGAGACGCGATTAATCGCGTCTGTACAGGTGATTTTTTGATTTAGAGATACAATTAACAACTTAATATTCAGGACTCGGATTTTAGTAATTTTCATACCCATCGATAACTTCAGAGGGGATAAATAAATGAACGCTACTCGTTGTGTAATTCCGGTTATCAAATCTCCCAAAGATTACCAAGTATATCGCATCAGTCCCAACGACTCCAATCGATTAGCAATTATCTTCGATTCGACAAATGCTAATACTTCCTTGACTTGCTGCATAGAAATTTTTGATGTTGGTGGACAAACACCGCCAAATCGCCATCAGTGGGCAGTGGAAATGTTTTTCGTCCTCAAAGGGGAAGCGATCGCCATGTGTGACGGCAAGACTACCACGATCAAAGCTGGAGATAGTTTATTAGTGCCTCCCACTGGTACTCATTTGATTAAAAATACTGGTTCTACTCGTTTGTACACCTTGACTGTTATGGTTCCCAATGAAAACTTTTCGGAATTGATTCGTAGTGGGATTCCGACGGAGTTAGATGAAGAAGATATGGCAGTACTGGGGAGATTTGATGCTTTGATGCCCTGTTAAAAATATTTGAAACCTCTCTCTAAATTATGACTTACGCACTGTACAAAAGAGTCATGTTGTGTATCAAGGGAAATACGTCGTTTCAGGTTTTCGTTAATCATTCTTTGATGGTAAATAGACCCACGCTGTAGGGGCACAGCAATGCTCATTGGTGTCAACTTAACGTGAAAGCCTAGTCTAATAAGAAGAGTGAAAATTTTTCGATGTACCACCTAGATTTAGATTCCCCCTAACCCCCCTTTTTAAGGGGGGAACTAGAATCGAGTGCCCCCAATAAATTGGGGGTTGGGGGATCTAAAAGAACGGGAAATAGAGTGTTTAGGCTTAAGTTGACACCCATAAGCAATGCTGTGCCCCTACGACAGATGTGTATTTTTCAAGTTTCCATATTTGGTCTTTCCTGTCAATGCGTAATTCCTAATTTATTTTTTGGAGTTCCCTAAATTCCAAGTCTGATAGCCGAAGTCCACGCTTAGTGGACTAAATGATTTTCACTTATTTATCTTTACATGGTTTAGAATCTGACGGCTAATCTCCCGAAGCTCATGTAAGGCTTAGTTTCTAGCCAACGAACCGCATTATCTAGTCCGCAACAACTGCACGAAAGTATTACTCACCGTATTGTCTTTGATGTCGGCGGCATATTGAATCAATTCTTCCCGCAGTTTTTTGGCTGCATCTATCTCAAGTAAGGTTGCTAGCAAGAAATAAACACCACGAAAACGCGGATCGCCCATTCTATCAACTAGTAGTCCTTCGGCGGCATCAGTTTCGCTGAGAAAGTTTTGCACTAAGAAGAAATCCATGATTGAGAATGCAAGTTGGTATCAACAAGTAGTAGGCGATCGCATTTACGAGTATCAAAGACTCTCTGGCAAGTATTAAAGACTCTCTGGCGAGTATCAAAGACTCTCTGGCGAGTATCAAAGACTCTCTGGCGAGTATCAAAGACTCTCTGGCGAGTATCAAAGACTCGTCCACGAGTATTAAAGACTCTCTGGCGAGTATTAAAGACTCTCTGGCGAGTATCAAAGACTCATTAATGAGGTTTAACTACTCATTCACGGAGTTCAAAGACTACAGCACTTATTGTTTGAATGCAGTACACCAGATACGCGGTAGGGGCACAGCATTGCTGTGCCCCTACAAACGTTTGTATTTGACGCAAGCGAGAACGGCTATAAACCGAATGGCAATATTTGCCTATGTATCAGAAGCAGCTTTGCTAGGTTTATTTTTGATAGCTTTAAAACGATCGCCTAACTGTTCGGCAATAGTTTTTAACCCTGGAGTTTTCTTAGCGGCTGTCTTGACGTAATCATAAACTGTCAAACTGCTACCCATTGCTTCGCTACCGACTGCCATTAGGGTATCATCGACTTGTTCTGTCAGTTGTCGCAATCCAATCAAAAGCTCGGTAAGCGTTGCTGCTAGTTGATAATCCCGCACAAAATCATCTACATCAAAGCTGGCTGGGAGAATTTCTCGGTTAGACTGGGCCGCAGTCAGGCTGGTGTTGACAAAAGCTAGGCTTTTATCGCCCATCTTAAATAACTTGCGTCGTTCTTCCACACTCAGGGTAACGAGAAAAGGCATCTTTGCTTGGATAGTCGCAAAGGCTGCTTTAATTTCTTGGATATCTGCTGGGGTAAGGGAAGCGGTAATGTTTTGGTAAGCCATTGGATATTTACCGTAGTGAATCTGTTTGTTATGATTCCCACTGGTAAATGCGATCGCACATCTCAACGTCAACCTGACTTTTCACGGTATTTAGTAGTTTACTAGCACTTGTGAAGGACAGGACTTATGCAAAATCATGAAAAAACGAACCGCAAAGGACGCAAAGGACACAAAGAAATAAGAGTTTCAGAGAGTTTTTGCGTAAGTCCTAAAGGAGAGAGATTTTGAATTTTCTCCCTTCCCGCGTCGGGAAGGGGGTTAGGGGGTTAGGTTTCTGAAGTGAAAAGTCAGTTTACCGAATAATTTCTTTAACAATAACAACAAAGCGTTCCATATCAGCGTGGGTAATAGCTCCCATTGTCGAGACTCGGAAAATAGATTTGGCTAAATTTCCCTGTCCAGAATAAATGATATAGTCTTGTGCTTTCAATTGGTCGTGAAATTCTTCATATCTGAAACCGTCTGGCAAGTAGTAGGCATTCAAGACAACGGATGAACTGCCAACAGGAAGTAGGGGTTTAATTCCGATTGAGGCTAACCCGTCTCTGACTAAGCTGGCAAGTTGGTTGTAATGGCTGTGTCTAGCACGCCACCCTCCTGCTTCTGCCATTTCTTGCAAAGCTTCTGTTAAGGCATAAAATGTTTGTACTGATTGCGTAAAAGGTGTGCCGCCTCGGTCTTGTTGCTGGCAATAGGTTGCTAAATCTAAATATAAGGTGCGGGGGATTGTGTCTACTGAGGGCAATGCATCCCGTCGCAGGATAACAAAGGACGTTCCGGGGACACCATGCAGACATTTATTCGCTGTCGCAGCGCAAGCGGTGATTCCCCAATCTGCAAAATTTAATTCCTCAGCACCAAAGCTGCTGACTGCATCTACTAGTAGTTTGATGCGGCGTTCTTGACAAATTGGCGCAAGTTCCGCCAAATTATTTAAGCGACCGGTAGTAGTTTCGTGATGGACGACAGCAAGGTGGGTGATATCGGTGTTTTCATTTAAAAGTTTGACTAAACCGTTGATATCTATTTCAGCATCCCAAGGATGGGAAAGTGTGATGTAATCAATGCCGTGGATTTTGGCGATTTTAGATAGTCGTTCGCCATATACACCGTTTTCAATTACTAGTAATTTCCCGTCTGTGGGTACTAAGCTGCTGATCATCGCTTCCATCGCTGCGGTACCAGAACCCGTAAGCAGAACTGCTGCCCAGCCATCGCTTCCAAGATTATAAACTTGAAGTAGCTGTTCGCGGATTCTGCTTTGAAGTTGAGAAAATTCTACTTCCCGATGACACAAATCAGGACGCAGCAGGGCATTTCTGACGCGATCGCTCAAATTCACGGGGCCGGGATTTAGTAAAATCATTGGGAAATGGTGGTTGATGTAAGATCGATGAAAACTAGGAGTTAGGTGATTGATACCGAGCTTTTATCCTTAATCAAGTTTATGTAACACAACCCTCCCAGTAACCCCAAAAATCTAGATGCGCGACGTTACAACTAAGTTTATTTTGAGCAATCATCTCTTGTTTTTTAAGCAACCAGGTGTTTAGCTCATTCTCTAAAGTTGCTTCTTCAATAATTTCTGGAATCGATTCTTCCATAAACCCTAAGATAAACTCAATAAATACAGGATCATTACTACTGATTTCCCACGGACTTTCTCCTTGTAATACCTTCATGCCAATACGGTTCATTGCTTCCCACATAGACGAACCGCAGTCAGGCCCCATCCCTCTCCCGAAGTATTGATGGCGCTGCATGTGCTGATGGTAGTATTTAATAAAGTCTGAATCGTTGTCGGAAGGAGGAATAAAATTCATGCCAGTATAGTTAATAGTTGCGAGAAGCGGCAATTGGTACTTTTTTAAACATTCGAGTAGTGTCTGAAACTGGTTTTCGCTAAATAGATCAAACACTGCATTGGCGATGGCTAAGTTGAAAGTATTTAAGTCTATGAGATTTTCCAGTTCCAAAATAGAGCCGACAATTGTGTGGATGGTAATTTGATGAACTTGATTTTTCAAGACTAATATTGAATTTTGCAATTGTGACTCATATCCATTTTCTTGCGCCCAGATCATTAGCTGATCAAAAGCGATTTCCAAAAGTTCTTGATTTTGTTCGACTAGAAACCACTCTTGCTCCTGGGGAATTTTGCTAAAGTAGTAGCGACAGTTAGCTCCTGTACCCGCTCCCAAATCAACAATTTTCAGCTTCTTGTACTTATTCAAGTATTCTTGACAGCTTGCTTCGGTATTTAGGTGACGCGCTTGAGCATCATAAGAAATACGAAGTTCTAGCCATTGAGCTAACTTTTGATTTTTATTCATTAGTCACTTATTAAATGCTTGTAAGAAATCTCGATAAGTTTTATCCCAAGAGTTAAAGGATAGGTTAGTGATGTGAGCAAAAGCATTTGTTTGTAACTGAGCGAGTTCATTAGGCACTGTCAGCAGCCTTCTAAGTGCTTTGAAAAACTGCTCCTGCTTACCTGGCTCAATTAGTATGCCATTGCTACCATCCTCAATCCAGTCAACAATTGCTCCAGTTGCATAAGCTAATACGGGTAGCCCGTGAACAACGGCTTCAGCAGTAGCCATAGAGTAACTCTCATAGGTAGATGGGGAGAGATAAAGAGCGCATTGGGGGAACAAGTCAAACATAGCCTGTTGCGGAAGGTAGCCATGTAAAATGATGCAATCTTGAAGACGCGATCGCTCTATTATCGCCAGAATCTCCTTTGTATAACTGGCGTTCTGTTCGCAGTCACCAATCAAATGCAGCCGAAAATTTTTCACCTGCATCTGAGCTAACATTTGTACTAAATCGAGTTGTCCTTTGCCTTGAGAAAATGTTCCTACTGTAATCAGATTTATCGGCTCTTCTTCAGAAAGTTTCTTGGGATGAGACAAACGGGACACTTGAACCTTTTCTATCCCTGGAAATGCTACCGTGATTTTCTCTTTTTCTATGCCCTGACTTGAAAGATAATCTCGCATTTGCAAGCTGGGAACAATAATTCCATTCACAGCTTTTAGCCATAGTTTCTCGCTAATCCACAGGGCTGACTTTTCCTGATTTGAGTAGTAGATATTCCTCGACTCAAGATAGTGAAGCATCAGGTAAATCTGCTGGAAATAGGGACTAAATTTCTCAAGAGTTGCTTTGAATTCAGGAATTGTTAAGTAGAGTCCATCAAGCACAAAGGCGCAGCTAGAAGACCAAGCATTGAAACGCTCAATCAGCTCGGTAACAGGGCTATTTAAGGCGTGAAAAAATCCCTTGCCTTTGGCTGACTGCTCTAGGCATTTGACAATTTCTAAATTGTAAATCGAGCCTCCTGATACATGAGCCAATTGAGGCTGAATAAAATGGATCGTCTTCGCTTCATACCTCGGCTTCATAGCTTCCCCAAGCGATATGACTTTCCTCCAGAGTGACTTTGAGAGAGCCTTTGAAAAAAGAACTGACCTGTTTGCTAATTTGCTGGTGAATATAATAAGCCATGTGTTCTGTCGTTGTATTTACCCCCTTAAATTGTTCAAGAGTATCCAGATTTTGGTAATTTAACGGTTCTAGAACTTCTTTGAGAATTGCGATCGCCTGACCGATATCAATTACTAAGCCATCTTTATCCAACTGAGCGACTTTGAATTCAGCCGTAACTATATAGGTTGCTCCGTGCAGCTTTTGAGCTGGGCCAAAAATTTCCCCTTGGAAGCTGTGGGCAATCATGATGTGGTCTTTTACTGCAACAGAAAACATAATTATGGTGTTGTATTACTAGATTTCTAAAGCTTAACGTGCTGACCTGCACGTAGGGATTCCAGGGGATAAATCGTGTCAGCCCAGACTATACCTTGACGCTGCCAACAAAGGATAGCTGAACGCAGATAGATAATGGACAGCATGAATTGTCCAATGGGCATCAGCAAGACGGGGAGTAGCTCAAGTTTAAGTCTGACTGACCTGATCAGTGCGTAAAGGACTAATGATAAATACGCAACCACACCTAGAGTCCACAAATAAGGGATTTCATGGTGTAAAAAGGCAACTCCCCAGCCGATAATCAGCAGCCAGATACTTAAGGCACTGAGGATGATTTTTGAATAACTAAACTGGGCAATCAGGCCAAATAAATGTTTTTCCAGACCACGCACCATTGCAGGTAGAGATTCGTACCAAGCCAATCCAATCTCATCCTTAGCAAATATCAGCTTTCCCTTACCGCCAGCTCGATTCATCATCAAACCCAAGCCCAAGTCATTGCTGACCTCCATCCGCAACCAGTTGAAGCCTTCAGTCCGGTCAAAAACCGATTTGCGAACCAGGGCAAACGCTCCCGTCCCAGGATACCTGTCTGAAGCTGGTTTGCCAATATCAGCAGCTTTGATCTGAAGTAAAGATACGATTTCTAAGGCAGCATTTAAGACTTGTTGCCAGAAGGACTGCTGGTAGTGTTTATGAAAGATAGCCAGGTGATCAATTTGCTGTTCAAGACATAACGCCACAACCTTGCGTAAGCTACCGGGCTGGAAGTGAATAGCTGCGTCAGTCAAAAGCATCCACTCACCGCTAACCTTCTCGGTAGCAATGTGCATGGCGTGAACTTGACCTAACCATCCTGCTGGTAAACTATTTATGTGTATTGGCAAAATGCGGGAATCTTGAGCAGCCATCCTGTCAATGATGCTTCCGGTGTTATCAGTTGAGCGATCATTGATCAAGATCAATTCTAGGTTTGGATAGTCCTGCGTTAGCAGCGTTATCACTGCTTGCTCCAGTATCTCAGGTTCGTTACGGGCGGGAATAACCACACTGAGCTTTTGCCAGTACTGGGGTTCTTGAGGTGTGAACTGCTTGAGCAGAGGGATTGATATGAAGTGGTAAATCGCCCGGAAATAGGTAAAACACCACGCTAGGCACGCAAGTACTGCCCAGATTGCTAGAATCCAATCTACTGCGCTCATTGTTTTTAAGTCGTAGCTCTGGGCCATCATGATATGGTCTTTTACTGCTACAGAAAACATGATTTTTAATACTCAATTAACGGTGAAACTGGATGCACTTGACGCTGATATAACAGTGACATAAATTCAGGCAAGTCTCTAAAAGAAATCACAGGTTCAAGAAGAATATCTACAGCTGCATCTGCAAGCAAGCTCAAAACCCGTTCTTTGCGCTGGCGATAGTCAATCAGCTTTCGCATGGGTTTGGCGATCGCAGAAACTTGAGAAGCGATAATTTGTTTGCGTTGGTAATGAAAGGAACCCCCTAATTGCAAGGAAACCGATTGTGTTCCGTACCAACTTAGTTCGATACAGCGACCTTCAAAAGCCAGAGCATTAATCGCACTTTGAAGTCCAGAAGAAGAAGCGCTGGTATGGAAAACGATATTGTAATCGCCTTCTTTATAGTCGGTTGCTAAACGGGAATTTTGCAACCAAGGTAGTTGTTCTAAGTATTGAATTCGCTGCTTATCTTGTTCTAAAAAGTCTGCCCCTATACCATACTCTTTGCTAAGGACAAAGCTAATGAGAATACCGATAATGCCTGCACCAACAATTAGGATGCGATGGTCCTGACTAACTTCGGCATCCCAGACTGCATTCAAGGCTGTTTCGGTGTTGGGAATTAAAGTCGCCCGTTTGCTAGGTAACCAATCTGGCAACTCTAAAGCATCAGAACTCTCGACGACGACTCTCGATTGGTGGGGATGCATGACAAAAAATCGTTTCCCCTGGTTGGAACCTTCATCAGCTTGACCAACAAGACTGTAACCGTACTTTAAAGGCAAGGCAAAACTGCCTTCCATATACCAACAGCGCATCGTTTCCCAGCACTCTTCGGGGACTTTTGCTAGACCTACCAGCCGCTCTGTACCCGGACTAATGCCACTGTAGAGCGTGTCCAAAAACAGAGGATCTTTAAGGGACGGCGTGACTGAAGTTTCTCTAATTTCACCAAGGCTAGGAGAGACTAACCAGTAGGCATAAGCTCGAGAATTTGTAGACATCTTTAAAGCTGTTGTACATTTTAATTGCGTAGTTTTAAGCGAGAGCAAAAACGGTTAATCTCTCCTCACCTCCTGAGCAGCCTTAACACCACTATGCTGTAGTCCCGGAGGTCAGCAGAGAATCCTAAACGTTCATTTTCTTCTACTGTATCCAGTTCCAAATCCTGCAAAGAATAGGCTTTTACTTTATTCAGCAGACTAATGCCTCTCACCTCTTGAGCCAAATAAATTACCCTGATCAAATATAGATGGCAGATTATTTAATTTTTTGAAACACTAAAAACCTATATGATACTAATTCTTTCATTAAACACTTTTGAAGAGCATCGCCGCCGACTATAGCCTTAATATATGAAGAAAACTGCATAAAATGCTTCAAAATTATAACAGAGAAACTGATTAAAATATCCCGATTCCTTCTTAATTTTAAATTAGGTGTCAAATCAATGTTTTCCATCAATTGATAACCATATTTAGAGGCAATACTTTGGATTTGGCTTACTCTTGTTAAGGAACCTAGAACCCACCCTTTGCAGAAAAGTTCAATCAACTTTTTTTCTGATGAATTGGTAGGTAAATTTGCGGCACTTTCCGAAATAAAATCGTCACAGACAATCATAAATCCAGTTTTCTTCATGTTTGCGCTTATTTCGCTAAAAAAAGCATCGCTATCAGTAGCATGAACAAATGCTTCAATCGAAAAAGCCAAATCTATCACAGGAAGAGACTTAGGCAATTTTTGAAAATCTCCTTTTACAATCTTGCATTTACTTTCAATATTTAGTTTTTTGGAAATATCTCTAGATATTTGAAGTTGTGCAGAACTAATAGTTATTCCATAATAACAGGGCTTTGAATAAGCCTGGGCTAGATAAAAAAGACTGCCTCCTACTCCACATCCTAAATCAAGGATAGATTCTAATTTATGTCTCCTGATAATATTCAAGATTAAACTGTTGACAAAGTTAAAGGCATCTTGAGAAGTTGCAACTCCATTGCCCCATACCTCACGATGTATACCGTAAGTTTCATAATGAGGATCATATTTTAGAAAGAGGCTTGTGTTGCGGTCATAGTATGTTTCTACTTCATTGTTCATACGCTGAGTAATGCTCTAAAAAACATCAATATTAATTAAGCTAAACGAGAGTACAGACAGTTAATCTCTGTCCTCCCAATCAGCCTCAACGAGCAAATTAAATACGTGACTGCTTATCTTGGAGCAATTCCACCAGAATTTCTCCATCGAGATCGAAGTGTTTCATTTTAAAGCGGAGTCCTTTGTCGATCGAGTCTATAACTGGAAGGGTGAAACTCGACCGTCCAGAACCCAAAATCAAAGGAGAAAAATGGAGATGCAGTAGCTCTATGCAATCAGCTTGCAAGAAATAGGATACGGTTTGTCCTCCACCTTCCAAAAAAATACTAGAAATGCCATTTTCGTATAAAACCTTTAAAATTTCTGAGGCAGCTAAAACGGGTCTTTCTTGAGAATCTTTTGTTGAAGAGATCGGAAGCTGCAAAATTTTTTCTTTACCTGCTTGTGGTAGTACTCGATGCTGCTTTCCTTGAGGACATAACACAATCACTCTTTCATGAAGCGCCATCATCTGCAAATCATCAACCCTCAAATCGTTTTGACCTTCTATAATCACAGGAGTTGGATGCTTGCCAGGTACTAAACGAACCGTTAACTTAGGGTTGTCGAGTGTTGCAGTTACTGCTCCTACCATGACGGCATCATGAAGGGCACGCAGACGATGGGCATGTTTCAAGTTAGCCTCGTTACTGAGCCATTGAGAGTTTCCATTGACTGCTGCAATTTTGCCGTCAAGAGATTGTGCCAAGTGAGCCATCAGAAAAGGACGCTTTTCTAGGTAAGCTTCTCTTTGAGCAACTAAGAGCCTGATATATAAGGAAAAAGTTTGCCATCCAGTGCTGCTCCACATTCCTTTAAAACATTGGGCATCTTGCACAATATCGCTTTTAAAAGGGGAGCCGCTTTTGAATACGATGGCAGATTGTACTTGAGAAAATAGTTGATTTGCGAAATTCAAGTTTTGACAAAAATCATTGGGAAAATCGATAATAATCAAGAAATCACTTTCCGGAATATTAGGTATCTTTTCGTTAGAAAGTTTTTGGAAACTCCACGGACTTTTTGCATTACCAAAAAAAGCCCAATATTCATTAAGTTGGGGAGCTTCATTTTTCATGACCTCCTTGCATTCTAGTAATGCTGACCAAATATCTTCTAAATGTTCATCAATTTTCAATGCATTTATTGCTTGAGATTGTCGGTGTTTTACTTTTAGAAGATGCCCCAGCTTCTTTGCCTTAGTCGTCAAATAATTTAAATTGTAGTCATTGGGTTCAATCGCTAAGGGAATTCGTTCGATAACCTCAATACCGTAGTTTTGTAAACGAGCAATTTTACGAGGATTATTAGTAATCAAGCGAACTTGATTCATTCCTAAATCTTTAAGTATTTGCGCTGCCATGCTGTAATCACGGAGGTCAGCAGAGAATCCCAGACGTTCATTTGCTTCGACTGTATCCAGTCCCAAATCTTGTAAAGAATAGGCTTTCACCTTATTCAACAGACCAATTCCTCTTCCCTCTTGCGCCAAATAAATTATTACCCCTTGACCTGCTTTATCAATCATCCTCAGTGCTGTTTGCAACTGCGTTCCACAATCACAGCGCAGAGAACCTAAGGCATCCCCCGTTAGGCATTCCGAGTGTATTCTTACCATTACCGGATTGTTGAACTTGGCTGGTTCACCCTTGACGATCGCAACGTTTTCCGAGTTGTCCAGAGTATTACGGTAGCCATAAATTTTAAACTGACCAAATTCGCTGGGTAATTTGGCGATCGCTACAGTTTCTGCAAATGCACTTTCGGTTATTGGTTTTAGGTCGCTCATAATTTATGACAATATTTTGGTGTTTAGATTAACTAGCTGGAGTGCTACATTGCATTGAGCAGGACATCAACTTCTTAATTTACCATTCCGCTCATTTCTGGCAACACTACCCTCTCTTTTGCATCCTCACTACTGGCAATCTTTTTGGCAATTAATAGCTCAAAATACGCAATTAAAGTCACTGCTAATAATAGCAGAATAGAACCCCAATACCAAATTATAAGCATTACGGATAAGAGGATGTTTTAAAAGGATCTTTTGCTCTCATAGTTAGCACAGCATAGTATCTCAGCACATGGCTAAAACATTGATTTTTCGTCGGAGTTAACCCAGTCAGAATGTAAAAATTATACCTTATTAGACTTTTAAAACATTTTTTTAAGACAGAACACCTGCTAGCTATAATTACTGACAAGCGATCCGGCTACCTTGGTCTATTTTCTTTGCCCAAAAAGCTTCGGCTACCAGAGATCCTCCTGCTGTGAGAATACCATATTCCATAGATCAGCAAAAAGATTAATAGGATTTTTTTTAATAACCAAAATTTGTATATTATCTCATAATTTTTGTATAAATTATCAAAACTTATCTGTCATATTTATTAATATGACAGGTTGTCATATATGCTCTTACGAGTATCGTCTGGTGATATTATCAACCTGAAGCTGGACAATCAATTGACTGGTCAATTTTTTCAATCCGAATAAAGCAGCAAGAGGGGGGGAATTTTATATCAACGACAATACAATACGATGAGAACCATATCGATACAGTCGTCCGGCAGGGTGATATTGAAGAATGGACGCTTGTAAATGGAACACCAACTCATCATGCCTTCCATATCCACCAACTCGATTTCTTGGTTACTAAAGTCAATGGTGTAGCCCAATCTCTACAGGGGTATCAGGATACGGTCGATCTCCCACCTTGTACGAAAACGGCAACGGATAATGATAATTGTGAGCTTGGAACAGAAAGCTTAACTGTGGTGCGTATTCCTTTTACGAACAAGATTATTGCTGCCGAATTCATTGATGGCACCGAAGCTTACGATAAAGATACTGACACATCCGAATACGACAATGGCAAATTCATCGGTGGCGAATTCGTCTATCACTGTCATCTCCTGTATCATGAAGATCATGGAATGATGCAGAATCTTCTGGTCTTACCTCCTTTACCTCCTTCATCTACACCTAAGTAAAGTGCAAAGCGTGGCTTAAGCTGCAACATACAAGATTAGTAAAAGTCTTGTGGGGTGGGCATCACTGCCCCTAAAAATTTAGTTTTATTTTGGCACAATTCTAATCACATAAACGTTACAGGTATGAGATCACCTAAAGACAAATATAACTCTAAATCGCAGATTGCCGATACAGATTACGAAGAAAAAATCCGTCAAAGTTTTGCTTATTACTCAGATAAATGGGATAATGAAAATTTAACTTCTCATTATAAAATTAAAAGACAGTGGTTATTAAATACTATCCAAGAACTTTATCAAAAAACACAACAAAAAAATTTTAATTTAAAAATATTAGATGCTGGATGTGGGAACGGTCTGTATCTAATAGATATTGTAGAAGCTTTGGAAAATATTTATAGTGTAGATGGTGTAGGTGTTGATCTAACTGAAGAAATGATTGATATATCTCGAAAAAGATCGCAATATTTAAAGGGTAAATATGAATGGATTCAAATAGATTTGGAAAATGATGATTATAAATCGAAACTCGGAGAAGACCAATTTGATATCATTATAATGAACGGAGTCGTATGTTATTTTAATAATATACCTAAAGTGCTTAAATCTCTAAAAACCCTTTTAAAACAAGATGGAAAACTGATTATTATCCATCACAATCCCAAGAATTTGACTAATCTTGTTCTGAGAATTCAAAGTCTATTAGAATCTGAATTTATCTGGTTTAGAAATCCTTCAGAAAAAGAAATTACAACTTACGCTGAAACAGAAGGTTATTTGTTAAATAAATCTCAAGTTTTACCTTGTGGAGGTATACCGTATTTCTTTTATAGTGTAGGTAAGATATTTTGGGATGGTTACGGTTTAGTCTTTACCCTAAAATAGGATTGTTTAATTAATTTTGATATTTTTTAGAATATCACTTTAAATTGACAAGACCGGGATTTAGCAAAATCACTTTGTCATTTGTCATTTGTCATTAATAAATGAAGAGTTTGTACTTTTAATTTATTAATTACGAATTATGAATTACCAATGTGTTTCATAAAGCGTTGCAAAACTTCTTCCGGGGTGAGGTTGGGTCTGGGTAGCTTTTCTAAAGTTCCGGGACGAATTTTTAAATGAGCGAATTTAGGTCTAGTGTTGGTATCTGCGGTAAATAAGGCATCTAAAAGGGCGGGGTCATCTCCGGCTAATGTAACGCCGTAACCACAGGCTTCGGCAATTTTGGCAAAGGAGATACCCGCAGAGACGGTAGCTTGTGCGCCTGTGGAATCGTGGACTTCATTATCTAAGAGAATATGGATCAAGTTAGCACCGCCATAAGTGCCGATGGTAGCAAAATTACCCATTCGCATTAATGCTGCTCCATCGCCATCAATTACCACTACCTTCAGGTCTGGACGTGCTAAGGATAATCCCAATCCCATAGAGGAGGCACAGCCCATCGAGCCGACCATGTAAAGATGATTGGCGCTGTCTTTACTAGCGAAGAGTTCGCGTCCTGTGTATCCGGTGGTGGCAATTACTACAGTGCTTTCTGGATCAATGAATTCCACAATCCGAGCTAATGCTTCGCTGCGAGAAATGCGTTGTTCTTTGTTATCCCGAAAAAAGCTTTGCTGAATATGAGCGCTAGCACTATTTTCTCGTTCGGGGATAGAAGAACGGGTGAGTGCATGGGGGGCGATCGCTCCTTTACGCATAATTAAAGCATAAGGACAGCGTTCTTGTTGCATATAGGCTGTGGCTTTTTGTAGAACGGGTTCTATTTCTGCTGCCTCTGTGGGAAAAAATTCCCAAGGTATAGTCATTGTTTGCAGCAATTTCTCTGTGATTTGCCCCATTAATTGATGTTGCGGTTCATCTTGCAACAAGCGATCGCCTCTTAGAGTACAAATCAGCAGCAGTGGAATCCGAAAGATATAAGTGAGGGAGGTTAGAGGGTTAACTGCATTTCCCAAACCAGAGTTTTGCATCATTACTACAGCTGGTTTTCCAGCAATTGCGGCTCCAGCTGCGATCGCTACAGCATCTCCCTCATTGGCTGCGGAGATATATCTAAGTTGAATGTCATTGATGACGTAGTTAATAAAAGGCGTGAGAAAAGAACAGGGTACGCCAGTGTACCAGCCAAAGCCAAGATTACGCGCAGCTTCTACAAATTCTTCTGCCTGGATCATATTAAGAGATGGGGAGTGGGAAGTAGGGAGTAGGGAGTGAGCAAGGGAGATTGGGGACTGGAGAGTTGATAGAAAAGATTATTACTTTGACTTCTGAACTCGGAACTTCGACTTCTGAACTCGGAACTTCGAC
>NZ_CAXTNP010000169.1:0-17900 GCF_964245575.1 uncultured Nostoc sp.
TCCACTTCACATTATCTCTTTTTTGTCAATTGTGATTACTTGACCGACACCCTAGTGGGAATAGTTCCTGAAAAACTTGCAAATGAGCATTTGCATCTTCTTGATCAGCAAAACCACGCCAAATACGTTGATTTTTGCCATCAATTTTAGTTTCATCAATTCCAATATAAACTTCACCACCACTAGCATTTGCAAATGCAGATATAGAGCGAGTTAGTTTCGCTGGCTTTATGTCTATTGATTTCAAGTCTAAAAAGTGGCTTTCCTCAGATGATAGAATTTGACCAACCTGCTCAAAATCAATTTTTTCAACTTTAATTGACATATTTTTTTTATTTTATAACTTCTCTATTAAATAATAATTATAGTACAATTCAATAGTTGTTATGTTTAATTTAAGGACGGTAAAACTAACAAATTATTGATTTATCTTTAGTGGTCTAATAATTTTAATAATTAGTATTGGTAGGAGTTATTTAAGTATGGGTATAGTTAGTAAAGGGAATAACAAAAGTAGCAATCGCTAACGAAATTACTCTTTATATAATTGCATACTCGACCATTTTGTAGTTACTAAGCTGTCACATCAGCCTGTATATCAGTTTTATCACATACTTTTCAGCAGTTCTGTATCTTAAATCAATCGACTGATTCAAGATACAGAACTGAAGTGCCTTTAAAATGGGAAAATATCAAGAATTATTGCTTACAACTGATTCAGACTTACTTTAGGTAATGTTACAGATAAATGGTCTCAAAGTATTAGGTGAAAATGACTAAATTAGTGGTAAGCTTGGCTGAACAATAAAGAAAACCAACAAATCCCATCGATAGTGTTGGGTTTCGTGCGTTTGATCAACTTATATAAATTTTTATTTTCATTGTAGTTGTGAAATTTAGCTATTTTCAGCGTAAATCCTGGAAATACAAAAAACTTAACCTTTAATCATGAGTGGAATTAATCGTCAAATTACCCTTGACGTTAGACAAGTTTCCAAGCACATAGCAGGTACACCTCAAAGTCAAAAGCTTCTCAAACGAGGACTTGCCGCTCATGTATTTAACGATGAACATACAATGAATAGAGTTACTCAAGCCATAATAGAAAATGGGCAGTTCACCGGAATGATTCGAGGATATGACCGTTATGGGATGTTTTTTAATGAACCAATAGGTTATAGAATCAGTCCAGATGGTAGCCGTATTCTACTTTACTATGGGGAGATAAAAATTAATGCAGACGACCAATACCACGTCATCCCCCGCACAAGACCGAGTGAAGAATAACTGGGAATTTACAGAAGTATGGATAGATGCGATGTTATCCCCTCCATATATTCTTTTATTGCTTTGCGACAGTGAAGATAACTGTCAAGTTTATGATCCGGCGCAGGGTTACAAAATTGTATTTTCTAGTAATGACTATAATGCAGCCAAGTTATGGTTACTAGAAGATGAGTATGAACCAATTGAAGGTAGGTTTTTAGCGGCGGAATTAGTCTGAGTTTATAGAGAGTTTTTAGAGAAGATGATTGAGAATACTTGCGTAAGTCTTGTGATTTACGCAAGTGTTACAAGCGCCGATACAGCATAGCTGCATTGAGCGTTAAAAAACTAGAGTAGTAACATTTAGCTGTATGTGGAACGGGCGATCATCGCAGATAATTATGTATTAGATATAGAATTAATACAAATCAAGAATTAAGGAGCAAGAGCGTGCAAGCCATACTTTTAAGCCGCGAAGAAGTTGGACGACGTGCAAAAGAACTATACGAAAATAGCATTCGTCAACAAGTGGAACGAGAAGAAAACATCGGTAAAATGGTGATTATTGATATAGAAACAGGTGAATACGCAGTTGATAAAATAGGCATAGAATCGGCACAATATTTACGTAATAAACACCCATTTGCTCGACTTTTCGGTATTCGTATTGGTTACAAAGTTGCTGCTTCCTTCAGTGGTGAGATGGAGCGCGATTATCGGTGATTTCTGGTATTGTCAAGAACGGACGCGCAACCGTTAATATCATATTTAGACTGCCCAATCAACCAGACTTGACTATTGAATTTGTTATCGATACAGGTTTTACAGAGTTTCTTTCCTTACCCCCAGCAGCAGTTACTCTATTGGGTTTTCCTTTTGTGTATGATATGTATGCAAATTTAGCTGACAATAGTAATGTCATCTTGCCAGTACATCAAGCTAACATTATTTGGAATGGAGAAGAACGGGAGGTGAATGTACTTGCTACAGGACGGCTACCTCTATTAGGAACTGCTTTAATTGATGAGCATGAACTTGTCATACAGTTTACCCAGGGCGGTTTAGTAACAATTGATGAATTGTAATTGCTTTCTAAAAAGTCCTTATATTTTGATAAAATTTCTACTTAGTAGCAATAATTGCGTTATCTTCATCAGTAGGTGTTGATGTAGACCCAACTAATTGGAGATTAGCTGAACCCCACTTATCATACTCAGTTCTAATCTCACTGAGATATTTTTTACTCTCAACATTTCTGTATTTTGTGCGGTGATTCTCCTTTTGTTCAAGATTAGAGCCGTGAACTAAAGGGTTTCTATCGCTTTTGGGCATAGCTGTAATTTCTCTTGAAGATGAAGTGCGATCGCTTTAGCAAGAATAGGTGGTACAGCATTACCTACCTGATTGTACTGGCAAAGAAACTTCTCGTTGAATCTCTCTTCTCGATGTAATAACTTGTGAGATACAACAGTCTTCTTCCCTAAAAAACGATAAGTGTCAGGAAAAGATTGAATACGTGCCCCTTCACGGGCTGTCAAATTGCGATGCTGGAAAGGATGAAGAAAATTGGCGTAAAACGAAGCGGCTATTGTATGTGATGGTTTATATGGATTTAAACGTCGGTTATTCTGGTCATAACTTATCTCAGATAACTCACCATTTCCACTACGCCGTCTAGCCCCATGTTCTTTTGGTGCGTCTGAACTTGATTCACCCCATTTAATATGTTTGAAGCGTTCTACAAGCCTCTGGGAATGATCCATTGCAACATGATTGTAAAGTGTTTGACTGCCATTCCTGATCCAGCTTTGATAGTTATTGAGAGGTTCTAAAATGTAAGGTTGTTCCTCTTCACCCTCACGTGTATTCAGTGGTGGTAAATCTGATATAGCATCCCATAAACATATGGCAGGAAGTAAACCCATGCAGGCAAATATTGATAATTGAGGAGTATTGATATGCAATAAATCTAAGGAATGTGTTTTTGGAGGAATACCTAATTTTTTTCCTGTTTTATTTCCAACAATAAAAATACGCTCTCTAATTTGTGGCACACCATATTCAGCAGCATTTAATGACCATACTTCTACAAAATATCCTAGATTCTCAAAAGTTTCTTTAATTATATCTGTTACTTTTTTGCCTTCAAGATTTTTGCGCGAAAGTAAACCTTTAACATTTTCCATTACAAAAGCTTTAGGTTCGAGAAAACATATCCACTCAGCAAAGTTAATGAATAGACTATTTCTAGGGTCTTTAGGATCTTTTTGTGCTGGGCCGGCAATACTAAAACCTTGACATGGAGGCCCACCAATAACAATATCCGGCTTGAAGTGACAGATATCCTTAACGCTACTTCCAGTGTTTAAATCACGGATATCCTGTTGAATAACTGTCATATCAGGGCGGTTATGGCGCAGCGTATCGCAAGCTCAGGCATCAATCTCAACGGATAAAGGAACAGAGAAACCTGCCATCTCGAAACCTAGACCAAAGCCGCCAGCCCCAGCAAACAAATCAATAGTGATAGGTTGTGCTGTTACCATAGACTCTTAATGTGGTTACTCATAGCGTTTACCTTCTAACTTAACCCTTAATCATGAGCGTAATTAATCGTCAAATGACCTTAGATATAAACCTTTGGTAAAAGTTGAAGCATTTTATTGAGAGTTAAGATGCACTAATAAAGATGCGATCGCCTTTCGCAGACTGGATAAGTGTAATTGTTAGAACATCTACAGTGCTTTGGATTGGTGAGCTATGGCGCTTCATAATGCGGTTGAAATTGAAAAGTCATCTGCGAGAATCCTATTAACTACTGCAAATTTTGGCAAATCCTTGATAAACCGATGGCAAAAATAGCATCTGTAATTTTAATTCTAAGGCGTTGAGTAAAATTTAGAGCTTGGGATTAAATCTCAAATAGAAAATTATAAAACGGTAGAGTATTTATTGCTCTACCGTTTTTTGTATGAAAATATCTGGGGTTTAGGCAATGACATGAAAAAAGCAGTAATTGTAAACCTCGTAAGTCAGCATCTGAAAAATCAGCTCCCTCTGAGTTAAAGTTACGTAAAATTGCTTTCTGGAAATTACATCCACGAAAATTTGCGTGAATAAATGTACCAGATAGCCCAGGCGATCGCAAATTAACTTTAGTAAAGTTTGATGCTGTGAAATCAGCAGATAAGGTTCTGTTTTATGAACTCAGTACTCCTGGGTCATTTCTTGGTGCTTAGTCTAAACTCCAGTTTGTGGCGATCGCCAATTTCCGTCTCAGTGATAAAGTAAGGCCTGTAAGGTGCTTCATCTTTAATTGAGGCGTGTCCTGTGAGGTAAAACACATCAAAGTCATAAAAATAGCGACTCCACACCTTACCCAACTCGTTAACGCAACTGCTTCCTTCCACCCGCAAATCTACAGCAAAATCTCGCGTATAGCAACAGCCTTGGTGATTAGGACATCAACAGATGATAGAACTTAGACACAAAAAGACTTTTCACCTAGTATTGAGTCCCCAGTTCCCAGTCCCTTGCTATATCTGCCAGAATTCTCGCTTCTTCCTGTTCAAACTCTAACTTTGGTTCCACATCTTCCGGGTCGGGTGTCATAAACAATACTCGTAATTGTCGTGCTTCCACAGAAAAACCTTCCGTTTCTTTTTCAATTCAGCGCAGAGGTAACACCACTGGATTAACCCGCTTGACCAAAAAATCCTCACCATCATGCAGCACTTCCCAAGGTAGATGTGCCATCATAAAAACCAAGGTAGCTCTTAAAGTGCGCTCTAAGTCAAGTTATTTTCTTCTTAATGTTACTATTTGTCAGATGATGCGGTTTTTCCCTTCAGTCTGGATCTCCTCAAAATCCTGTTATGTAGGTATAGTCACAGCATATTAGCCATTCGTTCTGATGCAAGCAGATGCACGCCGATACAATAGAAAATTATCTGTGTCCGTCTGCGGTAAAAAACCAAAATGGTATGGACTCCCTTACATGCAACAATACATCGCACAATGCGATCGCGCCACTTATTTGAGCGCAACCAGCGTCTATTAGTCGCTGTCTCCGGCGGACAAGATTCTCTGTGTTTAATAAAATTACTTTCAGATTTACAATCCAAATGGGCATGGCATTTAGGTATCGCTCACTGCGATCATCGCTGGCGTTCTGACTCCGAAGATAATGCTAACCACGTTGAAAACTTAGCTAAAACTTGGGGTATATCCTTTTATTTAGAAACAGCGAACAAACCTATAAATAGTGAAGCTGCTGCACGCGATTGGCGCTATCAAGCTTTAAGTACGATCGCCAAAGCAAATAATTATCAATATATAGTTACAGGACACACCGCAAGCGATCGGGCCGAAACTCTCCTCTACAATTTAATTCGCGGTACTGGTGCTGATGGCTTACAAGCCCTAACTTGGCAACGCCCCCTAACTACAGGCATTATGCTAGTGCGTCCACTTTTAGAAATTACTCGGTTACAAACAGAGCAATTTTGTCAAGAGTTTAAATTACCAATTTGGGAAGATTCCACCAATCAAGATTTGCAATATGCCCGCAACCGCATTCGCCAAGAATTAATACCATATTTGCGGGAAAATTTCAATCCCCAAGTAGAATCAGCCTTAGCGCAAACAGCAGAACTTCTCCAAGCAGAAGTGGAATATCTCGAAAAAGCCGCCCAGCAGTTGCGAGAAAAGGCTATGGAAAGGGGCATTGGAGATGAGGAAGATTCCCTTACTCTTCTTCCCTTGAGGTTAAATCGTCGGGTATTGCAGAAAGCACCATTGGCGTTGCAACGTCGGGTGATGCGTCAGGTATTGCAGCAAATACTGACTGATGCCCCCAGTTTTGAACACATCGAAAAATTAACGGCTTTAATTATAGCGCCCAACCGATTGCAAACCGATCCATTTCCTGGTGGTGCGATCGCTCAAGTAGAAGGCGACTGGATCTGTTTGAAATAGTTAGGAGTTAAGAGTTTGGAGTTTTCGGTTTTAGGTGTTGAGATTTAAGTTAAAAACTTTCTTAATAAAAAGACAAAATATTTAAAACAAGACCGAAAGTGTTGATAGGTATAATTTTGATACAAGTATAGTTGCGGGAAATAGTACATCAGTTAAAACACTGATTTTTTATGTATAGACATCAAATACATAAAATAACATAATCTTAGCTATCGGTTTGCTATCACGCTCATAAATACAAAGGAAATTTTATGAAAGTTAAAAAACTCGGTTTTGGATTATCGACACTTGCAGCCCTGTCAGTGATTCCGATTTCAGTTGTAACGATGCCGTTAGTGCTGAACCAGCCGGTCTACGCAGTAGCAATCTACGGAGCTATTTTTGATAAATGGGTAAGCTTAGGTGGTTATTCAAGCCCAGTTGGTTCTCCTACAACCGATGAACTGCCTGCTGCCAGAGGAGGACGGTACAATGAGTTCCAAAATGGTTATATTTATTGGCTTCCCAACTTGGGCGCACACGCTGTCTACGGATACATTGGTGTAAAGTGGAACCAACTTGGGCGGGAAAATGGCTTGGGCTATCCCATTACCGATGAGCTTCCTGCTGATAATGGAGGACGATTCAATGATTTTGAGAATAATGCATCAATCTATTGGCATCCGAGCATTGGTGCTTATGCCGTGTATGGCGATATCCGGACAAAATGGGTAAGTATGGGGCGTGAAAGAAGCGTCTTAGGTTATCCAATTTCCGACGAACAACCTGTTGGTTCTGCGGGGCAGCGAGTTAGTTATTTTCAAAGAGGCGCACTTTACTGGAATTCATTTACGCGCGAGGTTGTTGCTGTTTACAACTAATCTAATAAACTGCGTAATTGAAAATTATGACTTATGGATCAATACGGTTCAGTTAAGCATTTCTTTCTTCTCTCTACGTCCTCTGCGCCTTGGCAGTTCATTAAAAAATTGACTTGTATAACAGAGTTTTAGCCTTAACTGAACCGTATTGACTTATGGATAGTTAGTAAGGAGAGGGTTTAGGGGTGAGGTTTTGATATGATGTACTCCATGCACCTGCGAACCGCTATAACTCCTAACTCCTAACTCCTAACTCCTAACTTCTACCTTCTAACTTATTAAGACGCTAGTAATTGTGGCTGAGGCATTAAACTTTGGAGAGTATGACGCAACTGAGCGATCGCTTGGACTTGATAATCACCAGTTTCCTGGAATTGATCCAAAGATTCTCCAATTCCTTGCAACTTCTGCCGTAATCCATCCAGAGAATCCTGAATTGGTTGTAGTGCTTCTTGATAAAGATTCACTCGACCACAGCATTCAGCAGTTGTTCTTCGTAGAGATAGCAAGTTTTCCTCGATCGCTTTCAGTTCTTGGCGCTTTTCATCCAAATTGTGAGTTTGATTGTCAATCATTCCCTGATTTAGCTCAATACCAGAACGAATCTGATCAATTTCACGTTCTAGCTTTTGGACTTCCTGTGAATATTGTTGTCGCTGGGTTTCAATTTGTAACAGAATCGGTTCTAAATTAACTTTATTACCCTCTTCTTCATCAACAACAGTATGTCCTTGTCGCCGCAGCAATACAGCTTGGTGTTGCTTGAGAAACTTTTGATGCTGTAACATATTGCGGCGTTGTCCTACCAAACTGGAGTTTAGCATCTGATACAGGTCTTTTTCATCTGTTAGTTCCAGTTCCAAATTGATATGGTCATGGTCAGATGCATGATTTAATTTAGTTTGGAGTTCTTCTATAGCTTCTTCTTTATATTTCAATTCTTGTTCTTGATCGTGAACAAAGCTAGCGTCTATTTCTAACTTATACTGTAAATCTTGGACTATCTTTTGCAGTTCTTCTAAAGGCATTTTCTCTAAAGCTTCTACATCAGCTTGCTGGCCGAGAACTACACCACCAGACGTTGCGGACAAAGAGTGAATCTGTTGATATAACTCTTCGGCGTTTCGTAACTGCTCTTTGATTATCCGAGCATACTCTTGCTTGCTGTTCAGGTCTGCTGTGTTTATCTGCAATTGGGCTGTTTGCTGGACTAGAGAATTTTGTGCTTGTTGCAATGCATTTTGGCGATCGCTCAAGGTTTGTGACAAACGCTCAACTTCTTCTTGCTGTTGTGCGATCGCAGTTTTTTGCTCCTGGAGTTTTTGCCAGTGTGGGGTAAGAGTCGCTTGCTGCTTTTCGACCAATTCAAAGGCCAGATGCAGGTGTTCTCTGACTGTTTCCGTGGGAGCAACACGACTAGACAAGCGATCAAGTAACTCACTCATTACCCGACTTTGCTCCTCATCTAAAACCGTCCCCTGTTGGAAATCCGCTTGATGCTCCTCCAAGCGGCGCTGCTCACCCCGCAAATGCTCCCAAGCGCCTTCCAATTCTAGGCGGTTGCGCTCAACTTCTGTTTGTAACCGTTCAATTTCCTGGCGGGATGTGTCAACTTCCTGTTTTTGCTGCTCCAGTTGTTGCAACTCATCCTCCATATTTTGCAACTGTTCAGAGCGCACTTCCATGTCCATTTCACGGCGATTCAACTCTTGCGCCTGAAACGTCAACGATTGCTTCCACTGATCAATTTCATCTTCCTTGAGCTTAAATTTCTCCAATTGGCGGGAAAAATTCTGCAAAATGTTGACTAGTGGCCGCCCTGCTTCTTGAATCCGTTGTACTTGACGATTTGGATTCAGTTCAACCAGTACCAAAGCACCATCATTTAATTTGCTAGCGTCCTCGGCTGCAATCACTTCTTCCGACACAGTACTCCAATTCTGGTCAGTTCGCTGACAAGCCAGTAGCTTCAGCTCAGTTTTGCCACCGCCACTGAGTAAACCACCTTTCTGTTTTTGTACTTCTGCTAAATACAGCACACCGTTAGTCCTTTATTGATGCACTTAAAGTTTATGTTTTGGAATATACCTTAAATAATTATGTTAACTTGTCTGACTGAACCGAAGTTTAGGAGAACAAGACAGACAAAACTATAGACGCGAGATATTACGTCTTGATATTTATAAACGCGAGTTGATCGCGCCTTTATATTTTGTACTGATGACAGTGATGATGACTTCCGTGTTAACACTAGCTTTATCGAAATATATTACGAAAGATTAAGGTTTATGGTTTAATGCATTCCCTAATAACAATAAAAAACAGAGTATAAATATTTTCAGTACCCCATAATTAATACTTAAAGAAGAAGTCATGAGCAGGCAGGAGGCAGGAGGCAAACCCCATAAAGAAATTTGGGGGTTTCAATCAGGACGCAGTATTTATTGCTTACTACACGCTACGCGAACATAAATAAATTTACTTGCTTTAAAAGAAAGTGGTAGAGAGCAAAAAATATATTTTCTTCCTCTCTCTTGAACTGCCCGGTTGTTGAGCGTAGTCGAAACACTGCCTTTCTTTGGTGATTCACAATTTAGCAATACTTAAGGAGCGCTTTTTAGCTAAATGCAGGGAAATTTAAATGAAATTGATATTTGCAGTATCCTGCAATTGATTGAGTTAGGACAACGAACTGGGCAACTATGGGTGAGAGCTACTAGCTCTCACCATAACAACAAACTGGGTGGAGAGGGAGCAAGCATTGATCCTCTCAAACAACAGTCTTGGTTCGTCTTTTTCCGCAATGGTCAAATTATCTATTGCCAAGAAGGTGAGAGTAGTTTATCCAGAATTAACGATTATTTACGTCATTATCGAGTCGAGATGCGACTTAGCGACAAACAAATTGCCTCCTTACCATCAACCGACGCGCCAGAGTATGCCTATCTGTGGGCACTCTTGGAGCGGAATATTGTCAACCCCAAGATAGCTGGTAGTATCATTCACGGCTTGGTACATGAAACTCTCTTTGACCTGCTGAGTTTACACCAAGGGAACTTCATTTTCCATCAGGGTGCGGCACTTGCCCCGCAATTAAACACTTTCGAGATTGCTCCATTTGTTACAAAAATTACAAAGCAGGTGCAAGAGTGGAAGCAGCTGTATCCACATATTCACTCTCCAGAACAATTGCCAATGTTATCTGACAAAGTTCAGCTACAATCCTCGCTACCAGAAGCAACCGTAAGTAAGTTACAACATTGGGCTGATGGTAAAACATCCTTGCGTCAACTGGCTCGCTATCTCAACCGAGACATTTTGACAGTCGCTAAGGCCATATATCCTTATGTACAACAGAGTTGGCTACAGCTAGTATATTCAGATACTACTAAAATAGATGCCTACACTGATAACGGGGAATTGAAGGGAAAACACAGGGGGCGGATAGTATGTATTGACGATGCGATCGCCATCGGTGAGACTATAAATTCGATCTTACAAGCACAAGGTTATGAAGCGATCGCTCTTACCAATCCTTTAGAGGCACTGAGTCTGGTTTTTCAACTTAAACCGGATTTAATTTTATGCGACATTGCCATGTCGGAATTGGAGGGGTACGAGGTTTGCGCCATGCTGCGACATTCAACAGCATTTCGGCTCACACCAATTATCATGCTTACTGGTAAAGATGGATTTATTGATCGAGTCAAAGCTAGTATGGTCGGGGCAACAGATTATTTAACAAAACCATTTACAGACACTGAGTTACTTATGCTCGTAGAGAAATATATCAACAACCAATGAAAATTGGGTATTGGGCATCCCTTCGGCTTACCTCGGTTTCACTCGGCACAAGTCGGCACAAGTCGCTCAGGGCAAGTGGGAATTGGGCAGAATAATTTTAGATTCTGGATTTTGGATTTTGGATTGAACAATCTAAAATCTAAAAGACGCTCAATGATTCGCTCTAAGCGTTCGCGAGTGATTCTCTAAGAGTTGCTATGCTAAAGGCTTTACACTACGAAGAGAGCAAATTGAGGGAGTATGGAGCATATAAAGAGATCGAAGATTTGTTGATCTCCTAAAAGATCAGTTAAAAGATGTTATCACAGAGTCAGCTAACTTAGTGAAACGTTAATATCCAGGAAAATAGTGAGAACATACAATTAATTTATACAGTTAATACTTGCAGGGTAATCAAAGAATGTTCCAAATAGGAACGTCTACATCAGGGGGTAAATAGACATTTATGAGTACAGTTCTGATTGTGGAAGACAGTATCGCGCAAAGGGAGATGATTACAGACCTCCTGAAAGCAACTGGCCTAACAGTAACCCATGCCAGTGACGGATTAGAAGCATTAGAGGCAATTCAAATAGCACCTCCCGATTTAGTGGTATTGGATATTGTCATGCCCCGAATGAACGGCTACGAAGTTTGTCGGCGCTTAAAATCCGATCCAAAAACCCAAAATGTCCCTGTGGTTATGTGTTCTTCCAAAGGCGAAGAATTTGATCGCTATTGGGGCATGAAACAGGGTGCAGACGCTTACATAGCCAAACCATTTCAACCAACCGAGTTGGTGGGAACAGTCAAACAACTGCTGCGAGGATAAGGACAAAAGCAATATGGTCAGCAAACCGGACTTTTTAAGTGGCAGTGGTCAAGACCATTTCCGACCAGAATTACAAGTAGAAAGTCCTGAAGGTGAGTTACATTTGAGATTTTACATTCCCTCGCATCAGGAGTTTGCACTACAAGCAACTGGCATTCGGGAGGTAATTGAACTAAGTCCTGATAGAATCACCCCGATTCCTAATGCTTCTCCTTTACTTTTGGGTACTCTAAATTTACGAGGTCGAGTTATTTGGGTAGCTGATTTGGGTCAATTTCTTGGGGAAGCAAGTGCATTAAACACGGATAGAGCTGAAATTCCGGTGATTGCCATTGAAGAGCAAGACACAATAGTGGGTTTAGCAGTAGAGGAAATTGGTGGCATGGACTGGTTGGATGTCCAGAATCTCATGCCACCAATTAGTGTTCCAGATACTATGGCTCCCTTTTTACGTGGAGAGTGGTTATTAGATGCTAAAAACAATCAGTGTCTGCGACTGCTCGATCAAATGGCAATTTTACGGAGTGCTAGGTGGGCAGGATGAAATTGGAGGAGGAAATGGCAGCAAGTATTGATAGTTACGAGCCAACATATCAACAGGCGATGACCGCCTATGTTCAAAGGAATTATGAGGTTGCCGCCACTTTAGTTGACCAAGTGGTGCAAAATTTACCAAATGACCCCAACTCCCATTTATTACGGGGTCACATCTACTATGTTTTGCAACAGTACGATGTAGCAAAAGAAGAATATCAACAGGTATTAGGCTTGACTGACGATCAAGAAATTATTGGTTTTGCCAATAATGGAATTGAGAATATCAATCAATATTTACAGTCATTTGGTGGTGAGATTAATACATCAGATAGTCAAGAGCAAATCAATTCCCCAGAGATGTCTGATGCACTGGCATATAACGAACAAGAATTAGAAAATTTGGACGCTAGTGAGGAGTTTGACAGCAATAACCTTGATTTGGACTTTTTTGGAGAGCATCAAGAAACTGTAAATGACGGTGAAGAACTATCTTCAGAAAGTCCATTTGATATACCAACAGAAGATAGTATTGGAACGGAAAAAATATCAGATTCTTCTATAACTTTTGGTGACGATCCTTTTGCCTTCAATGAAGAATTACAAAAACAAGAGTCTAATAGCATCGGGTGGCAGGAGAAAACAGAATTAGAGTTGCCTGCTTTCTGGCAGGAAGATGTATCAGAAGAGAGCTACGAAGAATCATTAGTAAATAGTCATTTTTCAGAGAATGGGATAAATTCTGATTACGGGAATTCAGCTATTGACAATAATAACTCTTCATATTTTAATTCCAAAACTGGGAATAACGAGAATAATTTCCCTGATTTGTTGAGTGAGCCAAATTCTTCAGAGCCTAATTTTGGGAACTTAGAATATACAGACTCTAGTTTAGGAGACGAAACTTTAATTATTGTTGAAGAAGAACTGAAAAATAGTTCGTCAGCAAATAAAAAGAGTCAATATGATTTGCCTGAAACCGAAGTAACCGATTGGTTGAAGTCAAAAAAAATTGCAAGAGAAGAAGCTTTTGCTCCGGATTTATCTGATGATACTTCATCTTTTAGCAACAATATTCCTGTAAAAGAAAAGCATTTGAAATCAGGCGAAAGCATCGGTGCAAATAGCTTTGACGACGATGATAATTTTGATATTGAAGCATTTGAGTCTGCCTTTGGCTCAGAGGGATTAAGCTCTTATGAAGACTCAAACAATATACTGAATGGAGAAAATTCTAAGAGCAATATAGAATTTTTAGATGATTTTGAGGAATTTGATGATTTAGGTAACATTCCAGGGTTTGACCTGCTCGAAGGAGATTCTAACTTCGGTGAAGCAATACATTCTGCTCCATTAGAAACCAGTGGCAGTGGACGCGCTCAAAGTGCGGAGACTTTTTTAAGTAATGCACCTAGCGATCGCGAAGAGGAACTATTCACAATGACTGGTTCCCATGAAGGAGTTCCAGTCTTTAGCCAAACAGATGTCTCGAAACTAGAACCTAACGTCAGTGTCGAGCAAGGATGGTTAGCACCATTAGAAAATGCCTCCATAGAAAGGAAACAATGGTTAATTGCTGGAAGTGTGGGCATTGTCTCAGCGCTGGTTGTAGCCACAGTTAGCTTTGTCGCTACCACATTTTCGCCAGCCCAACAACGAGAATCAGTGCGGAACACAGGTTGGGCAATGTCACTTGCAGCTGGGATTGCAGGTTTTACCACGGCAGGCGTCATGGGGAATCTGGCACTCAAACAAATTCGGCGCACAACTGATGATCTCCAAGCTCAGTTTGAAGCTGTACGTCAAGGAAATTTGAATGCTCAAGCCACAGTGTTTTCCGAAGATGAATTGGGCCATTTAGCTACTGGCTTTAATGAAATGGCGCGGGTAATTTTCACAACCACAAGTGAAGCCCAACGGAAAGCCGATGAACAAGAGGAAGCCAAAGAAAACCTGCAACGCCAGGTGATTCGCCTCTTGGATGATGTGGAAGGAGCTGCTAGAGGCGATTTAACAGTCCAAGCGGAAGTCACAGCCGACGTATTGGGAGCGGTAGCTGACGCTTTTAACCTGACAATTCAAAACCTGCGGGATATTGTACAACAGGTAAAAGTGGCGGCGAAGGATGTGACAAAAGGTGCAACTAACTCTGAAACCTTTGCGAGAGCCTTATCTAGTGATGCTTTGCGCCAAGCGGAAGAGTTGGCGGTGACGCTAAATTCTGTACAGGTAATGACTGACTCGATTCAACGGGTAGCAGAGGCGGCGCGGGAAGCCGAAACGGTTGCTCGTGATGCTAGTACGATCGCTCTCAAAGGTGGAGAAGCAGTAGAAAATACTGTGGCGGGGATTTTGGAAATTCGAGAAACCGTGGCCGAAACCACTCGAAAAGTGAAGCGGTTAGCGGAATCTTCCCAAGAAATTTCTAAAATTGTGGCGTTGATTTCTCAGATTGCTTCGAGAACAAACTTACTGGCACTCAATGCTAGTATTGAGGCGGCAAGGGCGGGAGAAGCTGGACGCGGGTTTGCGATCGTAGCAGACGAAGTGCGCCAGTTAGCAGACAAATCTGCTAAATCCCTGAAGGAAATTGAACAAATTGTCATGCAAATCCAAAGCGAAACAGGCTCTGTAATGACCGCGATGGAAGAAGGCACACAACAAGTAATTAAAGGTACAAAATTGGCTGAAGAAGCCAAGCGATCGCTCGAAAACATTATTCAAGTGGCGAATCGCATCGATATTCTTGTGCGCTCTATTACCAGCGACACTGTAGAACAAACTGAAACTTCCCGCGCCGTCGCTCATGTAATGCAATCAGTAGAACTCACCGCGCAAGAAACTTCCCAGGAAGCACAGCGAGTTTCAGGTGCCCTACAACACTTAGTAGGTGTATCCCGTGACTTGATCGCCTCCGTTGAACGTTTCCGAGTGGAAACTATGGAAACCAGGTAAAAAAGTTAGGAGTTAGGAGTGAGAAGTTAGAAATAAAAATCACAACTCACATCTCATAACTCATAACTCATAATTCATAATTCATAACTCATAACTCATAACTCATAACTTTTGCTATGCTGCCGGAACAACAACAGCGGATTTTGGGTTACTTTATCGAAGAAGCCAGGGATCACCTGAATACCATTGAGCAGGGCTTGCTGAATTTAGAGGGTACTCTCAACGACCCGGAAATGATCAGTGAAGTCTTCCGGGCGGCTCACTCCATCAAAGGAGGAGCGGCGATGCTTGGATTAACTAGCATCCAGCATACCTCCCACCGTCTGGAAGATTGTTTCAAAGTTCTTAAAGATAATCCGGTTCAGATTGACCAAAAGTTAGAGTCTTTATTTCTCGGTGTATCTGATACCCTGAAATCGCTGTTAGAGCATTTGAGCGGGCCTTATGGTCTTTCCGAAGATGCAGCTAATACTTTGATGTCAGAAACTGAGCCAGTCTTTCATTGGCTGTATCAGCATCTGGAACTACTTGTAGAACAAGGAAAAAATGGAGTAGCTAGTGCAACAGAACAACAAACAACCTCTGTAGAGAATGTCTCCACACTTACAGAACTTTTTCTACGGCAAGATATTCCCAGTTTGGCAGAAGGCACTCATCAGGAATCTCCAGAAATATCTTTGTCGGTAGCGCCCCAAGAGGTGCGAGACAACGCTGCGCGATCGCCTCTCACCGCCAAAGAAAATAATAATTGGGGCGAATTTCAAGCCCAAGTACTGCAAAGACTGCGGGAAATGTTGCAACTGTTTAAGCAAACAACAACACCCTCAACTCGACAAAACCTTCAGGAATGCTGTTACGAGTTAGTCAGACTTGGGTTAACTTGGAACTTGTCCAAGTGGTGTGGTTTGTGTCAAGCAGCAGCAAGTGCGATCGGTAATCCGGAAAATAGTTATCTGACGTTAGCTAAAATTGTCATTACCGAAATTAAGCAAGCTCAAGAATTAGTCCTGCAAGGTAGGGAAGCCGAAATTGCAATTAGTCAGCAACTAGAAGCGCTTTTGAACTTTGCAGAAATTGAGTTATTAGAAGTTACCACAGATTTGCTTGACGAACAGTCTGCGGCTTTGACAAAATCATCAACTGCGCCAGAGCCTATTTTATCTGGTAACACCGAGCCGTTAGTCATAACTAACCTAGCCCAGACAACTGAAGAACTTAATCTAGACGAGGATACTAGCGATAGCGCAGCCTCAACTCTTGGAGAGGCTGCGCCAACGAGTCCGCGAGCGTCTGGCTACGCCAACGTCAAGGGCGATCGCCCATCTGTTCAACAAGGGACACCACTAAACGCTGCTACTCACACTAATCTTAGTTTCACCACACATGAGGAAGTACATCCAATCAGTAGCAATCTTGACCCCAATGGGCCAGAGGTAGGAATAGCTGAGTTAAATACCCTTGCCGATTTATTTGACGGTGATACTCCCGAACTAGATGAAAGCTGGCATCAAGAAGAAACCTTAGATATTGTTGCCACCGATGATTTTGGGATTGATTTCAGCAGCACTGACGCTGAGGATGCTAATAGCGATTTATCCGATTTCCTCTCCTTTGATGAAGACACAAGTAACGACCAGCACCCAACAACCACAGCCACGACAGAAGATTTATCCCTGTTATTTGGCGAAAATTTCCTAGAAAAAGAAAATTCAGAACCACAAAATCAACAAACATCTGCTACGACTTTAGAGTTAAGCGATATTAACGTACTTGATATAAATTTAGACTCTTCTTCCCAGGATTTACAAGAATTTATTGATATTTATAGTGATACAAACCTGCCTCCTGATGTCAACAAAAACGATGTTGTTGAAGATTTATTAACACTGGCGCTAGATGATGATGCAGAACTATTACCTACAGGCGAAGTAACTCAACCAGAAACAGAGGCGAACGCCTCTGTGGAACTATCTACCAACCAACAAAACAGTTTTGATAACTTATTATTAGAAACTAGAAATGCAAATTGGGTAGAAGAAATTACCCCTAATGACTACATAGAATTACCCCAGGAAACAGGCTTGTCTGTAGAGAGTCTATTTGCTGAAACGGAAGAACAATCACTACTGGCTACAAGTGAACCAGAACTCGGTGATTTATTTGATACATCTCCAGCAACAGCACCTGAGTTTTCTCAATCAGAAAATGATCTGAGCAACTTCTGGAACCAGGAAACCACAGAGGAACAGGACGAATTCGATTCCTTAATTGAGCAAAATGTGGAAAGGGCGTTAGAGGAGAGTTTGTTTGCTGCGACTAATGACATTTTTGCCGACAGTCAGCAGCCAATACCTTCTCCTATAGCCAGTTTTGACATAGAAGAAGATTTTGATATCAATTTCCAGCAGCAAGAGCAGCTAGATTTGATATTATCATCAGATTCTGGAGATAATTTCTTTGATGAGTTAGCACCGAGTAACTCAAGTATTTCCCCTGCAATCAGCGATCGCATACAGCCTTCCGCGCCTGAAACGCCTTTATTAGGGCAGCATCTAGGGGAAGAAATTATCAAGCGATCGCAACAACCAGAAGCTTTAGATTTTGTTCCAGAATTTACTAATCAGCCCCCAGAGATATCTGCTGTTGATCTGGAACTTGATTTATCCAACCCTTTCGATGAAAATCCGCAACTG
>NZ_CAXTNP010000170.1:0-3656 GCF_964245575.1 uncultured Nostoc sp.
ATCTCCCCCTGCTCCCCTGCTCCCCTGCTTATCCCTCATCTCCCTACTCCCTATTCCCTACTCCTCAGACCGTTGCTGCCACTTTAGTGGGTTTTTCTTTTTCTTCTTTAGGAGGTTTTTCTTCTTCGGCTTCCTGCTTAACTGTCAAATAGCGAATCACTTCTTCACTCAAGCGCATGGCGCGTTCAAAGGGGGCGATCGCAGTTGCAGGCGCAGTGTAGTTTAACTGGATGTAGATGCCATCGCGGTGTTTTTTGATTTCATAAGCCAGACGCCGCTTACCACGATTTTGAATTTGCATATCCTCAGCGCCTTGGTCGCGAAGCAAATTCTGATATTTAGTAACTGCTTGCTCTACCTGTTCGTCTCCCAGGTCAGGACGGAGAATGTACATTGTTTCGTAACTTGTAGTCATATTTTTCAGTCTCCTTATGGACAGAAATGGCTGCTAGTGCTAATTTATACTTAACTTAATTCAAAATGCCAGTATTAATCAACATCTGAAGCAACAAGGAACTATAATCTTACCAGTTTTAAATTTGAATCATTAGCCAAATCGCCGAAATTTGAATTTTTTGGATGTCCCTAATGAAAACTAGGTTGCTTCCCGGCCCCCAGATTTCTTTAGCTATATTCCAAAAAAACCTCTCACTCACTTGTAAGGGGAATGATGAGACGGTAGTGAACGTAGGTAGTCTTTTTTTTGAAAAGATTGATCAAGCTATCAGCAATGCCTTGGGGTATCTTTCCCTAAAGACATATATCAGGTTCGGTTAAGATCCCCCCGCCTGCGGCGACCCCCGATAAATTGGTGGTTAGGGGATCTCCGAGAGCCAAACATATTAACCGAACCGGATTGGGACATATATTATAGCAAGCGATCGCTTTTCGGCTCAAGGCTCAATCGGTTCCCTAAAAAGCTAACTGATGATTGCTACCCGCTCACAGCAACAAAAAAGCAGATAAAAGGATATTCATCAAGGTTATGGCGCAACGCTATGTGCGAATTCAAAATCAAGAAGGACAGATTTACTATGGGTTACTACAACTATCCCTGAATGTGCAGGTGCTAGATGCTCCGCCCTGGTTAGAAGGACAACCCACTGATTTAACTTTGACACCAGAAAATTACCAAATTCTGGCTCCCTGCGCTCCCTCAAAAATTGTGGCGGTGGGTAAGAATTATGCAGATCATGCTGCCGAAATGGGAACTCCAGTCCCTTCTGAGCCACTAATTTTTCTCAAGCCACCCACGTCGATCATTCCATCTGAAAGGGAAATTAAGTATCCTCCCCAGTCACAAAGAGTTGACTACGAAGGAGAGTTAGCATTAGTGATTGGCGATTACGCCTTTGAATGTACACCAGAGGTAGCCCAAACCAAAATTTGGGGCTACACCATCGCCAATGACGTAACAGCACGGGATTTACAAAAACGGGATGCTCAATGGACGCGAGCCAAAGGTTTTGATACTTTCTGTCCCTTGGGGCCTTGGATCGTGCGGGAATTAAATCCAGGAGCGAGATTGCAAACTTTTGTCAATGACGACGCCAATCCAGTCCAATCTGCGTGTATCGATCAGATGGTGTTTTCCCCCGATGTTCTAGTTTCTTACATCAGTCAGGTTATGACGCTACTACCGGGTGATTTAGTGCTTACAGGTACGCCAGAGGGTGTAAGTCCCTTGCATCCAGGCGATCGCGTCCGCGTCGAGATTGAAGGTATTGGTCGCCTGGAAAACACCGTAGCGCCTCGTTAATTTCTAACGCACCTGCATATACACTGCATCGGAAATCGCCGGAATTTCCGCATAACGTCCCAGTAGAGACTGGACGGCAGAATATGCAACTGCTGCCACTATGCCTAAAAAGATAGTGTTAGCTACTGTTTCTATTGCAAAGCCAGTACCAGGAACCTGTCCTAAAACTTGCACGAGTATGGAACATAAAAATATAACTATGTCCAAAAGAATCGCTTGCATTGTGTTGAAACGAATGAAGTGACTGATTTTTTCGTTTCTTACCACTAATAGGAACAAGGCAAAGAACACAATTATTTGTCCAAATTGTCCTAAACTACCGTAAATTATTAGCACTGGTTGCAGTGGTAAAAGCAGAACTCGTAGTGGTGGAAACTGATTTAACAAAAAGCTGCCGAAGGCTAAACCATCAACTAGGGGCAGCAAATAAGGCAAGGAAGCAAAAATCCGATCTGAAACCGTTGTAGACCCGCGCCAAGACATTATGCGTTCTCCTGTGGTTAAATTTTAATAGTTACTTGAGCTTAGGATAACGCAGTTGCTTGGTCTTGCTGGCAAATTCAACTATTCTATATGGGCGATGCGAAAACCCATCACACACTCATACTGGTCTGGCTGCTGTTGAGTAAGTTTGCGAATAGCTTGACCACAGCGCAGTTGACCCCCACGCCAACGGGGTTGACCGCTCCTGTCAGCGAGTAAACAAGACTGGCAAACTTGCTCAGGGGCAAGGATTTGCTCGTCCATTAAAATGACTAGCATCGAATCCCTCCTGTAAATCCTCATTGTCACCCACATTTCACTCAGGTGAGGATACGCTTTGTAGCGGTTCAAAGAAACGCTTCAGGTAGGTTTGGCGCGTGCTGCGCGGTTAAGTGTTGTGATTTGCGATCGCGCTTCGCACCCAGAGTGGGCGATCACAGAGAACACTTAAGAGCCACATCCTAACTTTTTGTAGCAAAAATGTGGGCAATCACAATTTAATAAAAATTGTCAAGTGAATCTTACATTTATTGTATGTTGTGTCTATGGCAAATGGACAATTTGGTAAAAAATCATACAAAAAAAGTTGGCACTAAGTTGAGCATGTACAGCCAACGATACTTATTGCATCCCTGTTAATTTAGCACTGGAGAGTGTCAAACTTAATATTTAGGAAAGAATAAAAGCCTTACGCACAAGCAATACAGCGATCCATTAAAATTCCCTTGATGGGACTAGTTTAAATTGCCAGAAGTCAAGTTAGTAAAACTGAGTTAACTAGATAGCCATTTAAGGGATGCATTTACAAAATACTGGGGTAAACTTGCAAGCAAGTTAATACACAATATAATTGAGCGGCTGGTCGGTCTGGGCATCATTCACAATGGAACACTGGCAATTTCTGATACAGAAACAAGGCGATCGCTCATGGCATATCCTAGAATCGCCAAATTTGGAAATTTTGGAAGGGGAGTATAGAGTTTTGGCTCGTTCTAACCTTCCTAATACAGACGTGGAAGTGCGGGTAACTCACTCTTCAACCCAGGAAGTTCTACCAAAGCGGCGAATTTTCAAGCGATCGCGTCGCACTAATTCAGAAGGCTTAATGGCGATAATTCCCTTTACCTACTTTGATCCGGGAGTTTGGGAGTTGCGCTGTATCGGCGATTTCATGTCGGAGCTACTCGGTAAATCTTGGCAATACAGTGTCCAACTTCAAGTTTTGTGCCAGGAAGTAGAGCGGGAGCAAAAGAGGCAGGGGAAACAAGGAAAGCAGGGGGAGCAGGGGGAGAATGGAGAATCAAATTCACCCGATCGCCCAGATGCTGTTTCTGAAAACTGGGAATGCACTGTCCCAGCAGAACCCGCAATTACTACAGACAGTAACCCCGTTACTATTGTTGTGCCAGATGAA
>NZ_CAXTNP010000170.1:3756-17740 GCF_964245575.1 uncultured Nostoc sp.
AACCCCGTTACTATTGTTGTGCCAGATGAAACGGAAAAAGATATTGATGAGCCTGTGAGTTCTGTGTGGCTCAAAGGTGAGACGGCAGAGGAGATTTTACAAAATTTAATAGATTTAGCTTTACTCAATTCTGAAGCCCTGCTTAATGATGAAAAGGTTACAGATTCTCCAGCAACACAACCACCGCCTCCATTACTGCTAACTTTAGACCAGGATACTTACATTGCTCGTTGGGGACAACCTCTTACAATCAATGGGCACGTAGAACTCAAAGAAAAGATAAATCTAGATCAGGCTGAAACATTATTCTCCAAAAGCCTGCGGGCGCTTGAACTAGGAATTGAACTGCGATCGCCCAAAAACTCGAAAATCTTGACCCAGGTACGGCAACCTTTACCAGATCAGGAGTTGCCCTTCACCATCAATACCTCAATTGATATTCCTGCTGACTTTGAATCAAAGTTAATTTTGGCAGATATCACTTTGTCTGGTAGATTCGCCGATGTTGATGAAGTCATCCGGTTAGCCAGCCAGTCTTTCACCATCACAGCAGATGTAACAGAATTACTGGCAATCACAGCCGCAGCAACACCTAGTACATCCTTAAATGACCCCATAGCACCATCGGACTCGTCTGCTGCTGTCACGGAGCCGCAGGCCGCTGTGAGGATCGATTTGAAACTATTCAATCTGGTCAAGATTCCAAAAACATACCAGTCTCAGATACTCAATCCATCCCCAAATGCACCTTTACCACCGCAAATTAACTTACAAGTTCTGCGAGAAGCCACCCTGCGGACATCTAACTTAAAAAATTCAGGCACTTCGCCTCAATTGCCGAAACTGCCCCCTATTCAAACCCATGCCAACAGTCCCACAGATGTTGTTGCAGAATCCCCTACAGAAGAAAAACTTTTGGAAAAGGATGCTACTATGGTTGCCATCAACTTGGAGCAGTTGATCATCAAGCAACGTCGAATGCCAATACTCGACAATACTTTACCGTACTTGAAACGGCTACAAGCTTTGCCAGATGATACAGAAGAAGTAAAAAACAATGCTCCAGATGCGAAAGTTCCAGCAGATGAAGACTTACCGCAGTTGGATACAACTGTAGCTGATGAAAATACACTGGAATTAGTAGTAGATGATGCACAATTTCAAGAAGAATCTGTTGCTGAAGTAGAAGCCCAGCCAAATGAACAATTTCAAGAAAAATCTGTTGCTGAAGTAGAAGCCCAGCCAAATCCAGTTGCTGAAGTAGAAGCCCAGCCAAATGCACAATTCATTACAACAGGTAACCTTTACTCATCTCCCCTGCTCAGAAAGTGGATGCACAGCCAAGGATACTCTTTGCCTGAATCCATCGATGAACTGGAACCTGAAGACTACAATAGCTATGTTCCATCCCAGCAAACTCAGCTTTCTCTTAGTGCTGAAACTCCCAATGTTGATGTCAACTTGCCGTTAAACCTGGATGCTGACACAGGGACATGGGAAGAAGTTCAAGAGTCGGTTTTTGATCTTGGGAACTTTGGGGAAGACGCAGACACAGCAAAAAAAGCTGATATAGAAATAGGGGAAGATACGGTAGTAAAAGTATCCGAACCAACACTCTCAATGGTGGTAACACAAGTACCGCCCCCCCCTCCTCCAATAAAAATGAATCTAGCGTCAGCTTGGTTGGCGCAAGAAATCGTTGTAGATGATACATATAGTGAACATAGTGAACTGGAAGCCAATGGGACGAAGAATGACTCTTTTGAACAAGAGAAGCAACCACTGTTAGGTTTATCCTCTTCCCCACCCATAACTGCGGCAGCCATTGAGCCTTTGCCAATTCCAGAACTGCATGTACCAGACGGCGAACTAATCGCTGGCAAATTTATCATAGTGCGCGTAGTACTGCCTGAAGTACCTCCCCAAGTTGTTGTCAAGTTATGGCTTGAAGATTATCAAACTCGCTGGTTAATAGAGGGGCCCCATTTACTGACAAATTTGCTACCTAATGCCTTGGGAGGATTGGAAGTGATGACGCAATTAAATATTCCCTTTGGGTGTTTGGAAATTCGCTTAGAAGCGATCGCACTTGATCCGACAACCCAGCAGGAGAGTCACAAAGTCACAATAGTACGGACTGTGATTCCTCCAGACTTGCCAAACTTGCAGCTAGATGAACTCCTCGATATGTAAGCTGTTGTGTTTTTAATTTGCACATTGAGACGGCAGAGCAGCAGAGGAGAGGGTTTGCAGGTTTTACGTAACAGATTATGAGGCAACTTATAGGCGCGACAGCTTAACTCAGGTATAAGGGGGCATTGGGCACTTGTACTGAGCAAAGTCGAAGTATTGGTCAATAATCAATAGTTACTATCTCCCCCTGCTCCCCCCACTCTCGTTCGACTACGCCCAACTCGAAGAAGAGGCTTCGCCCTAAGCGTAGCTATGCCGCAGGCTTTACGGCTACGCTGGCTGACAAGCTCAGTACAAGTCACGGCAAGCCCACTCCCCACTTCCCATATTGCCTGTGTTAAAAATCTTTAGAATTTCAAAAATCTTGGCAGAATTTGCAGTAAGCTCATTTTGAATTGTAGTGTTATTTAACAGGAACCTTTACTATGGCAGCTTCCTTTTTGCCTTCTATCTTGGCTAGTACTTCATACTTGTCTCCTTACTTCATTTCGATAATTGGTTGGGTATTGCCAGGTCTGGTATTCGCATTTCTGTTTTTATACATTGAAAGCGACGATATCAGCGACACTAAATGATCTAGTCATTAGTCATTAGTCATTTCCAAAAAACAAATGACAATTGACTTATGACTATTGACCAAAATTAATACCGCCTATCTCATGGAGACAGGCGGTTTTTTTAACGTTGATTTCTGAACAAATGCTAGAAAATTAGTATTCGGTTCAAACTAACTTATGTTAAATCGAAGAACCGAGTCCGGCGTAGGCACCATAAAAGAAAATGCCTAAGACTGTAATTATACCTAAACCTGCGATCGTAGCGACGACCCACAGGGGAATTCTCCCACTTCCAGACACAGCTTTTCTCCTCCCTTAACAACAAATCAACACACGTTCAATAAACAAAGATTAACAACAGGACTCCCAGTTAGTTAAAGAAGTAACTGGAAAACAGAATACCCAGAACGAAAATCATTAGTAATCCCAGGTATAAAGAAGTCCGGTTTAATTCAACCGGCTGATTATTGGGATTGGGGGATCTTTCTGCCATGATTGCTCCTAACGGTGAATAAATTGCATTGCGGCGATCGCGCCTAAAAAGAATACAGTTGGTACACCTAAGGTGTGAACTGCCAGCCATCTAACGGTAAAAATTGGATAGGTAACTGGTTGATTGATGTTGTTGCCGCTAGTCATGATCTCAAACTACTTTCCAATAAATTGTTCAACTTGTTTTTTAGCTTCAAAACGGTTCTTCACAATGGGCACTTCTTGCCGCGCTGGTGTGAAATACTCGTCGGGGCGGGGTGTGCCAAAAGCATCATAAGCCAACCCGGTTTGCACAAATAGCCAACCTGCAATAAACAATGCTGGGATGGTGATGCTGTGAATTACCCAGTAACGAACGCTGGTAATGATGTCCGAAAACGGACGTTCTCCAGTGGTACCTGACATTTAGATCCCTACCTTATACATAGAGTGTTATTGAGTTTATTATCCTACAAAGTTAAGAAAGAGTTACAAGTTGCAAAGTTCTTCTCAGAAATTAGGTATTGGGGATTGGGGATTGGAGATTGGGGATTGGAGATTGAGGATTGGAGATTGGAGATTGGGAAAACTCTTACCTAGTCCCCCGTCCCTACGCCCCAGTCCCCAGTCCCTAGTCCCCATTAAGCGGCTTCTGGAGAAGTTGTTTCAGGGTTTGGTAGATATTTGAGCAATACGCCGCGATCGCCAATTATAAATCCCCGTTCTGGCTCTAAGAAGACAATCTTGTACAAATTAGCAGCAACTTCTTCCACTGCACGGTCTTTTTCCCAGGTTTTGCCACCATCGGGACTCCGTAGTAAATTACCGCTACCGCCACCTATCCAAATTTCATCGGGTGTGCGATATGCCAAATCCAGTAAACCCCAGCTGGTGGATAACTCTGGATATTTTGCCTGTTGCCATTCTTCAGGTTTAGTTGGGTCACTAAACTGAATTTGACCTCCCCTAGCTAGCAACCACAATTGCCCATTGTCAGCAAAACCCATGTTTTCTACGCGCCGAGAACTATTGCGGTTATGGGGTACCCAAGCATCTTGTCCCGGTTCCCAAGTCGAGTAGAAACTACCCTTAGCGGAAACGGCAACATATTTACCATCAGGAGAACGTTCTAAGTTACGCACTACACCGACTGCTGATTCCACCTGGGCTTTCCAGTTTTTGCCGCCGTCTGTGGTCTTATATATGGCTCCTACATCAGTAGCCATTTCAGCTGTCTTGTTTGCTAGTGCCTTAATTGCGATCGGGCTACCTGGTAGCTTTTCGCTCAGGGGAATCCGCGACCAAGAAGCACCTTCATCAGTAGTGTGCAACAACAGTCCAGGCTCTCCGGCAATCCAGCCTTCTTTACCTGCAAAACTTACTGAGTCAAAGCGATACTTTTGCTCATCCAGTTGTAGTGTTATTGGTTTCCAGGTATTACCACCGTCATTGGTTTCCAATAGGGTGGCATTGCTACCTACTAAGTAGCCATGCTCAGGATTTTTAGTAAAAGCAATATCCAGGAGATTCGAGTCTGTTGGCACAGAAATGACCTTCCAGGGGTTGTAGCTAACAGATGGGATTTTGCTACAACCTATACACATGAGGACTACTATCAACAAGGTAGCTATTCGTTGCCAACCTTTCACAATTGAATGCATTAGTATTTCTTAAGTTGTTTCTAAATTTCTCTAGCTGTTCTCTAAAAGGTTTACTGATACTTGTTTGCTAACATTTGCTAACAAATACATAAGTTGAGCAGATCAATCTCAACTAAGGTGTATCAACCGATGCATAAAAACAAGTTTTATACACTCTTACTTTTTTGCTTCTAGCGTGATTCTTGCTTTGAGAAGCAACATATTTGCGATTCCTTGCTGTAACACCTCAGAGGCAACTTCTCAGTATAGAGGTTACTTGACGTTACGGATTCTCACCTGAATCTCTGATATTTTATCAGAGAATACACTGCTAATCAATGTAAAAAAGTGAGCATTTCTTAGCTTAATTAAACGCTCTAGTGAATAGGTAAAACAACATATTTGTGTGATTATAATCACACAATCAATAATAAAAATCTCTTTCCCTACTCACTACTCCCTGTTTCTGAGATAACGGCTGTCATTGTAAACCGTAGAGACTGATAAAAAACAAGAAGCCAAGAGCCAAAGCACCAAAAATTAGGATATTCTTTTGGGTTGGCGTTAGGTTATTGACACCCAAACCGTAACCGAGATTTTCTTTGAAGCCGGATGCAGTACCCGCAGGGCCGATGTTGGCAAAAGCGGTCTTCTTCGCGGCACAAACAGGACAGCGCCAATCTATGGGCAGTTCTGCAAAGGTTGTCCCTGAAGGAATATTATCCTTGTCGTCTCCCTTTTCAGGTTCGTAAACATAACCGCAGGCTCGACACTCGTAGCAGTCTAACACCGGAGTCTCAACAGCTGGTTCGCTCATGGCTAGGGCCTCGCAAAGGAGAAATCTTAAATATACGTTAAAAATTATGACATAATTGTTAGGCTTTTCTATCACTATCAAAAGCGAATTAAATACTTGAAGTGCATCTGTTTGCCAGATTTCAGAAAAACCAAACAGATATAATGTAAAAGAAAGTTACGCAGCTGAGGGATTAGGGAGTGGGGAATAGGGATTGGGGACTGGGGATTAAAAATAAAGAATTTGGTATTAGGGATAAGGGATTGGAGATTCAGAACGATTTCCCATTACCCAGTACCCAGTCCCCACTCCCTAGTCGCCACTCCCTACTCCCCACTCCCTAGTCCCCACTCCCTACTTTAAATACTCCATAAGCGGTAGATACTCATTGTGTTTGTCCTCAGCGGTTACGAGTACCTTCTAGGTTTCTTCATCATCTGTAGCCTAGTACCTGCCTTAGCGCTCTCAGCTTCCAAGCTCCTACGACCCAGTGGTTACAGCCCAGAACGGCGCACCACCTATGAATCTGGCATGGAACCTATCGGGGGAGCCTGGATTCAGTTCAACATTCGCTACTACATGTTTGCTTTGGTCTTCGTCGTCTTTGATGTAGAGACTGTATTCTTGTATCCTTGGGCGGTAGCTTTCCACCGTTTGGGGCTATTAGCATTTATTGAAGCGCTAGTCTTTATTGCAATTCTTGTAGTCGCCTTAGTTTACGCATGGCGTAAAGGAGCTTTGGAATGGTCTTGAATTCTAACTTAACAACTCAGGACAAAGAACGAATCATCAACCCCATTGAGCGGACTACAATCACTCAAGACCTTTCAGAAAACGTCATTTTGACGACGGTTGATGATCTCTACGACTGGGCGCGGCTTTCTAGTCTGTGGCCGTTGTTATTTGGTACTGCTTGCTGCTTTATTGAGTTTGCAGCTTTAATTGGTTCACGATTTGACTTTGACCGTTTTGGGCTAATTCCCCGTTCTAGCCCCCGCCAAGCCGATTTAATTATTACGGCAGGGACTATTACAATGAAGATGGCTCCCCAACTGGTACGTCTTTATGAACAAATGCCAGAGCCAAAGTATGTAATTGCGATGGGTGCTTGTACAATTACTGGCGGGATGTTCAGCGTTGATTCCCCCACGGCAGTGCGCGGAGTCGATAAACTGATTCCTGTGGATGTTTACTTACCTGGTTGTCCTCCCCGTCCAGAAGCAATTATCGACGCAATCATTAAGCTGCGGAAGAAAATCTCCAATGAATCGATGCAAGAGCGGGGTAAAATTAAGCAAACCCACCGCTACTACAGCACGACTCATAATTTGAAGCCAGTAGAGGAAATCTTAACTGGTAAGTATTTGCAGTCAGAAACTCGCTCTGTACCACCGAAGGAATTGGCGGAAGCCATCGGTATGCCGATACCACCTGCACTGCTGACTGAAAAGGCACAAAAGGAGGAACAAAGCCGTGGCTGAAGAAGAGTCTAAACCAGTACCAGCAGACGAAGAAGAGTCTAAAGCAGTACCAGCAGACGAAGAAGAGTCTAAACCAGTACCAGCAGCCAAAGAAGAGTCATTGGTCAAAGCTGGTAAAGTTTCCCAGTGGTTGACCGAAAATGGCTTTGACCATGAGTTTTTGGCACCAGACAAGAATGGTGTAGAGATAATTAAGGTGGCAGCAGATTTCTTGCTTCCTACTGCTACAGCCCTTTATGCCTATGGGTTTAATTATCTCCAGTTTCAAGGTGGTGTTGACCTTGGGCCAGGACAGGAATTGGTGAGTGTATATCACTTGAATAAAGTGGGTGATAATAGCGATCGCCCCGAAGAAGTGCGAGTTAAGGTGTTCTTACCACGGGAAAACCCCGTAGTACCTTCTGTGTACTGGATTTGGAAGACCGCAGATTGGCAAGAGCGCGAGTCTTACGATATGTTGGGCATTATCTACGAAGGACACCCAAATCTCAAGCGGATTTTGATGCCGGAAGATTGGGTAGGTTGGCCTTTGCGGAAGGATTACATCTCGCCTGATTTTTATGAGTTGCAGGACGCTTATTAAGTAGTGCTGAATGGAGACGCGATGAATCGCGTCTGTACAATATAGTGCTGAGTTTCGGCAGTGATTAACCCCTTTCCGGTGGCGGAGAGGGGTTATGTTTTTGATGTTTTAAGTAAAGTTGGTTGACAAAATTTGCTGTAATTGATTGACTGTATTTACAGTTTTAATTACCTGCTGAATTGTTTTTAATTTCTGCAAATCTGTAATTTGAGAGATTATCGGCATCAATCTCTCGCAACAAGCTGCCGCAAACGCCACTCGGTGCATGGGTAGAAGAACTTCTATTTCTCGCTCCAATATATCGAATTCACCGTACTTAGATTAATTTTTATAATTTAGTTATATTGTCTAGTAATTCGTAGGTTGGGTTGAGGAACGAAACCCAACATTACCCATCACAATACCCAACGCTGATGTTGGGTTTCACTTTGTTTAACCCAACCTACAATTTCAGCTAGAATTTAGGCGATATTTACTCTTTACCGATATTAGAGTCAAATACAATTTCTTGCCCAGCACCCCAGGTAATATCATACGTACCCTGACGAACAGAACGATGAAAGCTGGAATATTCCCAATCTTTTGGAGCTTTCACTAAGCCATGTTTGACAGGATTGTAGTGAATATATTCCAGGTGATTTTTAAAATCTACCTCGTCTCTAATCAAGTGTTCCCAAAAACTACGCTGCCAAATACCCCGCTCTTTTTTATTTTGCCTAGAGGTAGACAAATTTTCGTGTGATAGAGTAATGCACTGGCGACTAAAATAGCTTTTGATCAAACGCCAACGTGTAGAAAAATTACAATCGCCCTGTGGTAATGTCCAAATACAGTGCAGATGATCGGGTAATAAAACAAAGGAATCAATTATAAATGGGTGTTGTTGCATTACATACCGAAAAATATTTCTCAATAAAGATACGTTAGTCGGTAAGCATAATAGTCTTTGTCTTTTATGTGTTACGAGTGTAAAAAAATAAGTGCCACCTTCTATTGTGGCTCGGCGATATTGCATTGAGTTAATTTTATGATGGTTATATTTCGCACTTTCTACAAAAGTACTGGTTATGAAGGATGCCGTAAACTTATTTTTTTGAGATGTGAGTTGAGAAATGAGTGAAGGGCAATCTAAGAAACTAAAGTAGATGTTGGGTTTCGTTCCTCAACCCAACCTACAATTAAGTCTGATTTAGAGTTTGACGATACCCTTAGTCTATTTGCGATCGCACTCAGCATTCGATTTTGGGATGTCAAAAGTCTCTGGAGACGCTTCAGAAGTTAAGCGGTAGAATATAGAATCGTGGTGCGTTGTCACAAAGGTCAACGCACCATTATTTAAAGAAACGGCGAGTCCAAACAATCACTTCACAGATGTCACTGTTTGGTTTACTACTGGACGTGCTTTTTTACGGTCTGACCTGCGCGTTCCACCAGCCATCTCATACTCATCACTATTTTTGCCATAGCGAGATGCAACATTCAACAGCATGTACTCAGAATAAGTATTCAACTCACGTTCTGCTTCTATTAATGCATTGTGTGTCTTATCTACTATTGTTTGTGCTTGATTATAAGCGGCTAGCTTTTCTCGTAACTCAATTACTTTAGTGTTGTAAGTAGCAATTGAAAACCCATTACTAAAGTCTAACTTAGGGTTAATTGTCTGCATTCCTTCAATCCGTCGTTCAGCTTTGGTCAGTGCTATGGAGTTTCGTTTGCGTTGCGTCATATAGTTTTCCTATTTGGATTAATTTATAAATAACCCTAATTTTATATACTGAGTTATTTATATTTCACAAAAATACGCAATAAGCAGATGCACCAGCCACAGTGAAGTTACAGAATTTTAAGAGCATTGGATGGCATTAGGCGATAAATGCGAGTATATTTGCTGAAATTCGTTGAGAAAAGCAGGTTTTGAAGTCGCAAAAGCAGGTTTTGAAGTCGCAAAAGCTGGTTTTGAAGTCACAAAAGCTGGTTTTGAAGTCGCAAAAGCTGGTTTTGAAGTCACAAAAGCTGGTTTTGAAGTCACAAAAGCTGGTTTTGAAGTCGCAAAAGCTAGTTTGATGAAAGTTGTTTAAATAATTCCACGGGGTTACGCTGTACACACAAGTCTGAAATAGCTGATTAGGGACTGACAAAAAATAAATTATCCAAAATTATTTGTACATTTGTAGGGGCGCAAGGCCTTGCGCCCCTACGATAGGATGTTTTTTTAACTGGAAGTCCCTTAACCAGAGTTTTACCCCACCCTAACCCTCGCCGATGTATTGGGGAAGGAACAAGATTTCTTTTTTCCCCCCAATACATCGGGGGGATTAAGGGGGGTAATTCAACTTGTGTGTACACGGTTAACTTTTGACTTCTGTCTTGCAGTACTAAGTATATTTGCAAAAGTGAGATACCCGCCTAGTAAACCAATAGTAACAACAGCTACCATCGCATCAGCTAGAGGGGGATGAGACGAAGCACACTAAAAATTTAATTTTATAAATGAAAATTTTATTTTATTTATGTGTTAAGTAGTTTTCTGGATGTTCTCTGTATAATCTATCATGAAGTTTAAATTATCGAATGTATAATCTATCATTCAGTCTTATTAATTATTGACCTCTGTTACTTATTGATAGGTTGAAATTTGGGGATTAGGGCATCTCTTTTTAAGACATAACATACCACTCACCTAGTAGTTATTTTTTAACGTAATTTGAGAATTTATATAGGTATACTCTATCTTAGACATTACCTAAACTTGTGCTTCAAAAATCATGAGCCATTATATGAATAGTTAGCACGTTTACAGCACTATCTTATGTCTCAAGACTTATTAAACTCCTTTCAAGAAGCATACAGCAATCTCGAACTGTTTCCGTTGATGGAACGGAACGAAATGGAAAGATTTCGAGTCGAATATGGTGATGATTTGATTGCAGACCTTAACCAATTAGTGGAAGATAGTCCCAATGGAGATGGCAAAATTGTCTTTACAGGACATCGAGGATGTGGTAAGTCCACTTTGTTAGCTGAGTTTAGTAGGCAAATTCAAGATGACTATTTTGTAGTTCTCTTTTCTATTGCTGACAAAATTGAAATGTCGGCTGTTAATCATATTAATATACTGTTTGCGATCGCAGTTAATTTAATGACGGAGGCAGAATCACGCAAAGTTGATATTCCGCAATCCACTAAAGAAGCTCTTTATAAGTGGTTTGCTACCCGCACTCGCACTGAAGAATCAAATTTGCAAACAGAAGCTAGTATAGGTTTTGACCTCTTAAAATTGATTAGTTCTAAATTAAAAGCTGATGCTAGCGTTCGGGATGAAATTAAGCAAGAATTTGAACGCAAGTTATCAGATTTAGTTGCCAGAATTAACGAAATAGCTGCTCTAATTCAAGCTGCAACTAAACAAAACGTTTTAGTAATTATTGATGATTTAGACAAACTCGACTTAGGCAGAGTTAATGAGATTTATCGAGATAACATTAAAGCTCTTTGTCAACCTAACTTTCAAATTATCTACACTATCCCGATCGCAGTCCTTCGGGAAACATTTATCAGCACAATAATTGCCACTGAAACCAACGATCAAGTTGTGGCAATGCCTGTCTTCAAAATCTTTGAGAAAGGTAAAAATCGCTTTCCTAACGCTGAACCTCGCCCGGAAGCAACAAAGATTCTCGGTGAAGTTTTAGAAAAGCGGATTTCCAGTGAATTAATCACGGCAGAAACTGCTGAAAAAATTGTGATTTACAGTGGTGGTGTGTTGCGAGAGTTAATTCGGATTTCTAAGGAATGTTGCCGCATTTGTTTGCGAATGATCCGGCGAAATCCCACAGCCAAAGTTATTATTGATGATAAAATTCTCCTGCAAGCAATCAATAAAATCCGCAATGATTTTTCTATACGTTTAGGAAAAGCTGATACAGATATTTTGCAGAGTGTTTATGAACAGTTCATGCCCAATGACCCCAAACAAGCAGAATTTTTGGATTTGCTACATGGGCTATATGTTCTAGAATATCGCACTGATGAAACTTGGTATGATGTTCATCCAATTATTATCGAAAGCTTGAGAAGGCAAGGAGCAATTAATGTTAAGTGAGCAATTATTTGATGATGAAGGAGAAAATCAAGATGCGTATGATGATTTAATTGTTTCTATTGAAGCTCAAAAGCGGGGATTAAATTTACTGATTGCGGTTTGCGATGATGCTAGCTTTCGTGATGAGATTATTGCCCAGTATGAAGCCGAACTACAACCCGCTTACCGTCCATATCGAGTCACTTTAGCACGTCAGGAACCAAGCCTAAAAGCTGCCCTTAATCAACTTCTACAACAAGAAGAATATCTTCGTCAGCAGAACCCGGCGGTAATCACTGTGACGGGTGCTGAACAACTTTATTTTCTCAGATTGGGAAAAGAGCAATCGGAACAGGAGAAATTTTTTGGTTACTTACAGTGGACAAGAGAAGGATTGCGCGAGTTTCCGTTTGCGATCGTGCTTTGGGTAACTAACCAAATATTAGTCAACCTGATTAAAAAAGCCCCTGACTTTTGGAGTTGGCGCAACGGTGTATTTCGGTTTGAATCTAAAAAGACGAATGCTATTCCTGGTAAAGAACTAGAACATATACGTTTTGTTTTTAGAGACACAGAATTAGCCAACACAGATACTAATGAAGATAACTCCTTTTTATTGCCCATCCAAGATTTACAAGGGTTAATCGAGAAAGTAGAACAAGAACGGGGAACTAAAGATCCTACCTTGGCTACCTTATATTCAAGGTTGGGTGATATTTACCGCAGCAGATTAGATCGGGGTGAGTTTCAGAATTATCAAGAAGAACAAGAACTAGCAATAAATTATTGGCAAAAAGCAATTGAATTGCAAAATGAATTAGGCTTGCAGATGGACTTAGCTACTAGCTTCAACAATTTAGCAGGACTATACCGTGCAACAGGACGCTACAGCGAAGCCGAACCATTATATCAACAAGCTTTAAAACTAAGGAAACGTCTTTTGGGAGACAGCCATCCTTCTTTTGCTACTAGCCTGAATAATTTGGCGGGACTCTATAAATCTACTGGACAATATAGTAAAGCGGAACTCCTATATCAACAAGCTTTGGAACTGAGGAAACGCCTGTGGGGAGAAAACCATGCCGATGTCGCCGCCAGTCTCAACGATTTGGCATTACTATATGATCAACAAGGACGTTATGAGGAAGCAGAACCTCTGTATCTGCAATCATTAGAACTCGAAAAAGGTCTGCTTGGCGAAAATCATCTTTCTTTGACTCATATACTGAATAATTTAGCGCTACTTTATTATCATCAAGGACGTTACACTGAAGCTGAACCGTTGTCGCAACAAGCAATAGAACTAGATAAGCGATTTTTGGGAGAAGAGAATCCCGATGTTGCAACAGATTTGCACAATTTGGGATTGATATACCGCGCTCAAGGACGCTATGATCAAGCCGAATCTTTGTTTTTGCAATCATTGGAACTCAAGCAACGTCTATTGCAAAAGGCGCATCCGCTTTTAGCAGATACTATCTATGCTCTTGGCTATATGTACAGGGAGCAGGGGCGTTACAATGAAGCGGAACCCTTATGTATAAAAGCCTTAGAACTTGATAAGCACTTATTGGGAGAAAATCATCCCAATGTTGCCGAAAGTCTGAATAATCTGGCAGAAATTTATCGTGCAACAGAACGTTACGCTGAAGCAGAACCGCTTTATTTGCAAGCTTTAGATATTTGCGAACGAGTTTGGGGTGTTAATCATCTTCGTAGTCTGGCTGTTCGGGAAAATTTAGAAAAATTGGCGGCGGCGATGGGGAAGAGTTAACGGAAATGCAGGCACTATTTATGTAACTGATGATGTTTTGCCGAATCCTTGGGATACTCTTCCTACATATTGGACTAATGAATTAACTGCGATGACAACAAAATGCAGCAGCTAAGTAATTGAAAAATAAAGGTATCTGTTTGGCAAGGTAAATGGTGCAGTTGGGGAATGCTACGCCAATAACATCCCCAGTACTAACCACAGGTTGATTCGGAGCAACGCGATTGCGCTCGGTTGCTGGTGATATTGTCGTGCGTCTTCTGGTATCAACGGTGTCGTTGGCAAAATACCAGCAGCACGACCGATTTTAGAGAATTTGCGCTATTAGAGGAATGTATCTCTGTGAGAGTGTATAGCGGTTCTCAGTTGGGTGAAATATAGTAACAGCAGTGGGTGAACCATCCA
>NZ_CAXTNP010000171.1:0-17732 GCF_964245575.1 uncultured Nostoc sp.
CGAGCAAAAAGGTCGAAGTTCCGAGTTCTGAACGCCAATGGCCGAGTTCTGATGTTGGATTTATTTACTCCAAAGATATTCGCTGCTACTTTTTTTAGTTGCAAATGCGTAGGCGTAGCCCGTCGTAGACATTGCACTTACTAATCTCAATACGCTTGGGTTAAGGCTAAAACTATTTGCCAAAGTCAATTTTTTTACGAACCGCAGAGGCGCAGAGAAGCCAGTGCGTTGGGCGGGTTCCCCGACTTGTTCGCTCTTAGCGTTCCCGTAGGGTAGCAACTGGCGCGAAACAGAGAGAAGAAAAAATGCTTAACCCAAGCGTATTGTTACTAATCCAAGCAAAGAGAAAATTATCGACAAACCGTAATCTACCATCTACAATACAACGCTATTAATTTTATTGACTTGAATTTTACTCCTTATTGCTTATTAACATCCGAGATTCGATAAACTCAGATTGCCCCAAGATTTACTTACCATGTCTGATTCCCAAACTGTTAGTGCTGCTGTTGCCAAACTCTACAATACCTATCCCTTTCCACCAGAAGCCCTGTTGGATGAACCACCTCCAGGCTACAACTGGCGCTGGAATTGGCTAGCCGCTCATAACTTCTGCACAGGTCAAAAACCCCAAAGGCAAGATATTCGGATTTTAGATGCAGGTTGCGGTACTGGTGTGAGTACAGAGTACTTGGTTCACCTCAATCCCCAGGCTTCTGTTGTGGGAATTGACCTCAGTACTGGCGCTTTGGCTGTAGCAAAAGAGCGTTGTCAGCGTTCTGGGGCTACCCGCGTTGAATTTCATCACCTCAGCTTGTTTGATGTGGAACAGTTACCGGGTGAGTTTGATTTAATCAACTGTGTTGGTGTTTTGCATCATACCTCCGATCCAATTCGCGGTATTCAAGCTTTGGCGAAGAAGTTAGCCCCAGGCGGCTTGATGCACATTTTTGTATACGGGGAGTTGGGACGCTGGGAAATTCAACTCATGCAAAAAGCGATCGCACTTCTTCAAGGTGACAAAAAAGGCGACTACCGCGATGGTGTCCAAGTCGGACGACAAATATTTGCCTCTCTACCAGAAAGTAATCGAATTGTCAAATCCGATAAACAGCGTTGGTCATTAGAAAACCACAAGGATGAAAACTTTGCTGATATGTACGTTCATCCCCAGGAAATTGACTACAACATTGAGACGCTGTTTGAATTAATAGATGCTTCCGGGTTGGAGTTTATTGGTTTCTCGAATCCGAGTTTCTGGGATTTAGAGAGACTTTTAGGCAAAGCACCAGAGTTAGTAGAACGGGCAAAACAATTGAGCGATCGCCAGCTTTATCGCCTGATAGAATTACTAGATCCAGAAGTAACTCATTACGAGTTTTTCCTTGGTCGTCCTCCCCTGATCAAAGCCGATTGGTCAGACGATAACGCCCTACTGGCAGCAATTCCCGAACTTAATCCTTGTATTGAAGGATTTCCCAGTCAATGTTTCTTTAATTACAATTACCAAATTGTTAATTTATCTGTAGCCGAGTTGGAATTTATGCAAAAGTGTGATGCTAATTCAACAGTGGCAGACATTTTAGCAGGTGTGCAACTGAAATTGGATGGCGTAAGAACGCTTATCCAGCAGCAGCTGATTTTATTGACACCTGCTTAATTACACTAGATTTTGATCCTGGGTTAAGATTTGTCAATTTATACTCGTGGTGATGAGCGATCGCCCATCACCACTTTTGGCAAATTAATGTAAATTAGGAAAGTGCCTAAGAAACAGGGTATTGTACATCCCAAAAGTTGGAGCTTTCTGGAATTCAGCAGTGGTGCGATCTTTAATGACAAACCGCTACTCTACAATTTCTGATTTGCGGTACGTTCATACGCTCCTCAAGCACCAGTTGATTTTATTGACACCAACTTACTTCAAACTTTGGAGGATAATTATTCACTCAAAAAAACTGGAATTGGAAGAAATTTTGAATTTTCAGGCAACATTTATTGATTATTCACCCACATGCTCCCTCACATGATCAGCCGCTCTCTCGCTTCTGTGAGCGCGATTTTACTGAATGTGTAACGTTGCCAAGAAGTTAATTGTTTTTTCCTAAAGTATTGTTACCGGATCGTGATATGATTCAGCTGACTGAATGTGCAGTCATCATATTTAACTGTACTGGTTTCAAGTCCCGTGAGCTTGTCAGACGAATCAATTGCGCCCACTCCGACAACGCAACAAGATGCTAAAACTGGTTCTGGAGACACAGAATCAGGTAACTCCATGCAAGAGTTCCATCAACTCTTCCAGCGATTGTTGGTAATCACGCTTGTCTTGACGGGGGTTATTTTTATCTCTGTGTGGATTTTTTATTCCTTAAACATTGCCCTAAATTATTTAATTGGGGCGTGTACAGGTGTGGTTTACTTAAAAATGTTGGCTAGAGACGTAGAGCAGCTTGGTAGTGAGAAAACCAGTCTGAGCAAAACTCGTTTTGCTCTGTTTATTGGAGTGATGATCGTCGCAAGTCAATGGCGTGAGCTACAGATTCTGCCCATATTTTTGGGATTTCTAACTTACAAAGCCACGCTCCTCGTCTATATGGTGCAAATTGCGTTCATTCCTGATTCTTAAAAAGTCAGGCTCACAAAGATAGTAATCCCATCCTCGCTCGTTGGGGAAAATGCTTGAAGAATGCAAATGCTTAGTGTCTTAAACGCCTTTAATTCTTTTCCCCTCGCCGCATTAGAAGTAGGTCATCATTTCTACTGGCAGTTGGGCAATCTTAAAATTCATGGGCAAGTTTTTCTCACCTCATGGTTTGTGATTAGTATTCTAGTAGTGGCTTCAATAGCTGCTACTCGCAACGCACAAAGAATTCCCAAGGGCATCCAGAATTTGATGGAATATGCCTTAGAATTTATTCGTGATTTGGCAAAAAACCAACTTGGTGAGAAAGAGTACCGCCCTTGGGTGCCATTTATTGGCACATTGTTCTTGTTTATTTTCGTATCGAACTGGTCAGGCGCACTAATTCCCTGGAAGCTCATCAAGCTACCTTCGGGCGAATTGGCAGCTCCCACCAATGACATCAATACGACTGTTGCATTGGCATTGCTAACCTCCTTAGCGTACTTTTACGCAGGTTTTAGCAAACGGGGTTTAGGCTACTTTAAGAAATATATAGAGCCAACACCTGTTTTGTTGCCGATCGCAATTCTAGAAGATTTCACCAAGCCCCTCTCCCTAAGCTTCCGTCTATTTGGTAATATTTTGGCGGATGAATTGGTAGTAGCAGTGCTGGTGCTGCTAGTTCCTCTATTTGTACCTCTGCCTGTAATGGCCTTGGGTTTATTTACCAGTGCCATTCAAGCCCTGGTTTTTGCCACCCTAGCCGGAGCATACATTCATGAGGCAATGGAGGGGCATGGCTCAGATGAACATGAGGAGCATTAAATCGGTGAACAGTTAACAGTGAAAAGTTATCAAGCGTGCGGCGAAACTGACAACTGATAACTGATAACTGATAACTGATAACTGTTAAACTTCTCAGTTGATAGCACAGTTCCAAGAGCATTTTCGCTCAAAACATCGCAAAGCGCGATCTTAAAGAACCCGGTGCAGCGTGAAAACCACGTTTCTAATTGTTAACGTAATGTCTGTTAGTTTTGTAATCAAAGCAAGGAAAATCAACATGGATCCATTAGTGCAGGCTGCTTCAGTTCTCGCTGCTGCTTTAGCGATTGGTTTAGCTGCAATTGGCCCTGGTATCGGTCAAGGAAATGCTGCTGGACAAGCAGTAGAAGGTATTGCCCGTCAACCTGAAGCAGAAGGTAAAATTCGCGGTACTCTGCTATTAACCTTGGCATTCATGGAATCTTTGACTATTTATGGTCTAGTAATTGCCCTGGTATTGCTGTTTGCTAACCCCTTCGGCTAATACCTGAAATTTTTGTGAGTGTGGAGACGTGAACCATCACGCCTCTACAATCAAAAGATTTTAGGAATTGAGTCGTTTTGATGTAATTGATTACAAATTTTAGATTTTAGGTCGCACCTTTGGTGTGCTAGAAGCGCAACTTGGGTTTTGGATTATCAAGAGTTTTCGGTATCTGCCCCTGAGCTATGCCTGCTCTAAAATCCCAAAGACACTCCTACGTCGCTAATGCTACGCTATCGTCAATCTAAAATCCTTGCATTACTTGACCCTTGTTGGCTATGGGTCTCTAAAATATCAAAGGTTGGATGATGTTGCTAGCCATGAAAACTGCTACTCCAGCCAAAGAGGAGACAAATGTTTGATTTCGATGCTACCTTGCCCTTCATGGCATTGCAATTCCTGCTCTTGGCAGCTTTGTTGAATGCAATTTTCTATAAGCCACTGACCAAGGTACTAGACGATCGCGATAATTATATCCGAACGAATACCCTTGAGGCGAAAGAAAGCTTGGCAAAAGCCGAGCGTTTAGCCACCGAATATGAGCAGCAACTCGCAGACGCTCGCAGACAATCGCAAGCTACCCTAGAAGCAGCTCAACTGGAAGCTAAAAAAATTACTGCCGATAAAATCGCTGAAGCCCAAAAGGAAGCTCAGTCTCAACGAGAACAAGCTTCTGTTGAAATAGAACAACAAAAGCAAGAAGCTTTTCGCACCTTAGAGCAACAAGTTGATGCTCTAAGCAGGCAGATTCTAGAAAAACTATTGGGGCCAACTCCAGTTAGATAAGCTAACTAGACTGGTTCTTTGTAAAGCATACGCGCAACTGGGCCCTAGTCCAGAGCGCTTAATTAAGTGTCAAAAAAGGCACTTTTTCCCTTCTGGGAAGAGATACTTAATTTCCTTATGGGGAAAGATACTTAATTTACCTACGGGAAAATACAACGTATTAGCAGGCGAGCAGCGCACTTGTAAATGGGTATCATGGGGACATTCTTATTACTTGCCGCAGAAGCGAACGCTGTTCACTCTGAATTGGCAGAAGGCGCAGCAGAAGGTGGTTTCGGTCTAAACCTAGACATTTTTGAAACCAATCTGATCAATCTAGCGATTCTGGTTGGCATATTATTCTACTTCGGACGTAAAGTTTTAAGCAATATCCTGAACGAGCGACAATCCAATATTGCCACCGCAATTCAGGAAGCAGAAGGGCGCTTAAAAGAGGCTTCAACTGCCCTTTCCAAAGGGCAAGAGCAGTTGAAGCAATCTCAAGCAGAAGCAGAACGCATTCGCCAATCGGCTGTAGAAAACGCCCAAAAAGCGAAAGAAGCCTTGTTAGCGAAGGCAGACCAAGACGTAGAACGCTTGAAACAAACAGCAGCAGCAGATTTAAACACTGAAACAGATCGAGCGATCGCTCAACTGCGGCAAAGAGTTGCTACACTAGCATTGCAAAAAGTCGAATCACAACTTCAAGGCGGGATTGCCGACGATGCTCAACAAGGTTTAATTGATCGCAGCATCGCACAATTGGGAGGCAATGTATGACAAGTCAAGTAGCGGCAGCTGAAGTAGCCCAACCTTATGCACAGGCACTTTTGTCAATAGCGCAATCAAAAAATTTGACAGAAGAGTTCGGGGAAGATGCACGGACTTTTCTGGGACTGCTCAGGACAGACAAACAGTTACACAACTTCTTCAGCAACCCGTTTATTCAGTCTGAGAACAAAAAAGCTCTCATCAAACAAATACTCGGTGAAGGCTCTAACCCCTACTTACGCAATTTTTTGCTTGTATTGGTAGATAAACGCCGCATTGCCTTCTTGGAATCGATTTTTCAACAATATCTGGCGCTGTTGCGGCAGCTGAATCAAACCGTATTAGCGGAAGTAATTTCAGCCGTTCCCCTCACAGAAGCTCAACAGCAGGCAATCACAGAAAAGGTCATTGCCATCAGTAATGCTCGCCAGGTAGAACTAGAAACCAAGGTAGACAGCGAGTTAATTGGTGGTGTAATCATTAAAGTAGGTTCGCAGGTAATTGATGCCAGTATCCGGGGTCAGCTGCGCCGCCTTTCATTGCGCTTAACTAATAGCTAGAAAATTGGGACTGGGGACTGGGGGCTGGGTACTGGGGACTAGGAAAAAGATTATAGTCATAAATTATTTCCATCCCTAATCCCTAATCCCCAGTCCCTAATCCCCAGTCCCTTTTACTTCCGTCTCAAAAGCAAAAAGATAGACACATGAGCATATCAATTAGACCTGACGAAATTAGCAGCATAATCCAACAACAAATCGAGCAATACGACCAAGAAGTCAAAGTTGCTAACGTTGGTACCGTCTTGCAAGTAGGTGACGGTATTGCCCGGATATATGGTCTGGAAAAGGCTATGGCTGGGGAACTCTTAGAATTTGAAGACGGCACAATTGGCATCGCCCAGAACTTAGAAGAAGACAACGTGGGCGCGGTGCTTATGGGTGAAGGGATAGAAATTCAAGAAGGTAGTTCTGTAACCGCTACTGGTAGAATTGCTCAGATTCCAGTAGGAGAAGCCTTAATTGGACGAGTTGTAGACGCTTTGGGTCGTCCCATCGATGGTAAGGGAGACATCAAGTCATCAGAAAGCCGTTTGATTGAATCTCCAGCACCTGGTATCATTGCTCGTCGGTCAGTACACGAACCCATGCAAACGGGTATCACAGCTATTGACTCAATGATTCCCATCGGTCGTGGTCAACGGGAATTGATTATCGGTGACCGTCAAACTGGTAAAACTGCGATCGCGATCGACACAATCATCAACCAAAAAGAAGAAGATGTAATTTGTGTATACGTTGCGATCGGTCAAAAGGCTTCCACTGTCGCTAACGTGGTGCAGACATTACAAGAAAAAGGCGCAATGGATTACACCATCGTCGTCGCAGCTAGTGCCAGTGAACCAGCAACACTACAATACCTAGCTCCTTACACAGGCGCAACTATTGCTGAGTACTTTATGTACAAAGGCAAAGCTACCCTGGTAATTTATGATGATCTCTCCAAGCAAGCCCAAGCTTATCGCCAAATGTCACTACTGCTGCGTCGTCCACCCGGACGCGAAGCTTATCCTGGAGATGTATTCTACATTCACTCTCGTTTGCTAGAAAGAGCCGCCAAGCTAAGTGACGAATTAGGTAAAGGCAGTATGACCGCCCTACCGATTATCGAAACCCAAGCTGGTGACGTTTCAGCATACATCCCCACCAACGTAATTTCCATTACCGATGGTCAGATATTCCTATCTTCTGACTTGTTCAACGCTGGTATCCGTCCGGCTGTGAACCCAGGTATTTCTGTATCCCGCGTGGGTTCTGCGGCACAAACCAAGGCAATGAAAAAAGTTGCTGGTAAGATTAAATTGGAACTAGCCCAATTTGACGACCTGCAAGCCTTCGCTCAATTTGCTTCTGACTTAGATAAAGCCACTCAAGACCAGTTAGCACGGGGTCAACGGTTGCGCGAACTTCTCAAGCAGCCACAAAATTCGCCACTCTCAGTATACGAGCAAGTAGGAATTCTATACGCTGGTATCAATGGTTACTTAGATGATGTGCCTGTTGATAAAGTCACCAGCTTTACCCAAGGTCTGCGCGAGTACTTAAAGACTGGTAAGTATGCCGAAGGAGTAAAAGCCTCCAAAGCACTAGGTGACGCAGAAGAAGCTGCCTTGAAAGAAGCACTTACCGAATACAAGAAGACCTTCAAAGCAGCAGCGTAATTAAAGTTAGGAGTGAAGAGTTAAGAGTTAAAAGTTAATGAAATACTCCTAGCTCTTAACTCCTAACTCCTGTACAGACGCGATTAATCGCGTCTCCTAACTCCTAACTCAAGAATATGGCCAATCTAAAAGCAATACGCGATCGCATTCAGTCGGTCAAAAACACCAAAAAAATCACAGAAGCCATGCGTCTCGTAGCTGCGGCTAGAGTGCGTCGGGCGCAAGAACAAGTGCTAGCGACTCGCCCCTTTGCCGATCGCTTGGCACAAGTATTGTATGGTTTGCAAAGCCGTCTGCGCTTTGAAGAAGCAAACCTACCACTGCTGAGAAAACGGGAAGTGAAGTCAGTCGGGCTATTGGTAATTTCAGGCGATCGCGGTTTATGCGGCGGCTACAATAATAACGTTATCCGTCGTGCAGAAAACCGCGCCAAGGAAATCAAGGCAGAAGGTTTAAACTATCAATTTGTGTTAGTCGGACGCAAATCTACGCAGTACTTTCAACGCCGCGATCAGCCCATTGATGCTACCTATAGCGGATTAGAGCAAATTCCTACCGCAGCAGAAGCCAATCAGATTGCCGATCAATTACTCTCCTTATTCCTTTCGGAAGAAGTTGACCGCATCGAATTAATCTATACTAGATTCCTTTCCTTAGTTAGCTCCCGTCCTGTGATACAAACCTTACTGCCCCTCGATCCGCAAGGACTAGAAGCAGGCGATGACGAAATCTTCCGCTTGACAACCCGTGGCGGTAAATTTGAAGTAGAACGGGAGAAAGTGGCTAGCCAAGCCCGCCCGTTGGCTCCTGACATGATTTTCGAGCAAGATCCAGTGCAGATTCTCGATTCTTTGTTGCCCCTGTATCTGAGTAACCAGTTATTGCGGGCGCTGCAAGAATCGGCGGCTAGTGAACTCGCAGCCCGGATGACAGCTATGAGTAATGCTAGCGAGAATGCCGGTGAATTGATTAACACCCTCACGTTGTCTTACAACAAAGCCCGACAAGCTGCAATTACCCAGGAACTCCTAGAGGTTGTTGGTGGTGCTGAAGCACTAACTTAGGGTATAGCTAATTATTTATTTGTAGTGCGTTGTAATATATAGTCAATTGCTAATTATTTTAAGATTAGCAATTGGCTATTTTTAGTGTTTGGGACTTTTAACTAGATGACATTGACGGTATATGGGCCCTTATGTACTGAGGTTTATGAAATAACTAAGCCCATTGGTCAAGATTACGTTTATGAAATAACTAAGCCCATTGGTCAAGGTTACCCAGATATTCCATACTACATCAAACATCTTTCATCAATTGGTGGCAGAATTTTGGAGGCGATGGTGGGAACGGGACGACTACTCATTCCACTGCTAGAAGCTGGTATCAATGTTGAGGGTATTGATAGTTCACCAAATATGCTTGCTGCTTGTAGCAAACACTGTGCTGACAGGAATTTAAATCCTGTTCTGCATCAAGGTTGTGTAGAAAATCTTGACATTCCTGGTAAATTTAGTGCAATCGCAGTTTCCTTTGGCTTGTTCATGCTGCTAGAAAAGCGAACTGCTGCTGTGGCTACATTGCAAGCTTTTGCTCGACATCTGGAACCACAAGGGCGAATCTTTATTGATTTAGAGTTGCCTATCGAAGATTTTAAAACAGAGAATATTGTTAAGCAGCGTTCGCCAATCAAGTGCCCTGATGGATCAACAATCCTTTTAAAATCCACATCTCGGATAGACTGGCTAAATCAACTGAATACGACTGTGATTCGCTACGAGAAGTGGAAAGAGGGCAAACTTGTTGCTACAGAGTTACAAAATCTTTCCCTACATTGGTTTGGACGCGACGAATTTATTATGTGTTTACGGGAAAACAGCTACAAAGACATTACCGTATCTGCTAACTATACTGATGGTCTAGAGCCAAATTCATATAAAGACACCCTGTGTTACTCAGGAGTACTGGCGTGAACAAAAAGTCTTTGCCCAATAACACATTTTCAAAACTGCGTATTATAATTGAAATATGAAGCGCATGGGTCCGTCACGGTTTCGACAGGTTGGCGAACGCTGCTCTGTGATTCAGGTCGAGAGTGAGTCTCCTCTCGGAAATCAAAGGCTCGAAAAAAAAGTAAATGCGAATAACATCGTTAAATTTGCTCGTCGGGAAGCTCTAGTAGCAGCCTAAAACACCTCTTACAGGTTCGAGCGTCTTTAGTTTGACTCCGTTAAGGACTGAAGACCAAACCCCAACGGATGCTCTAGTAAGCGTTCTCTGGTTGGCTTGCTAGCTAAGATTAAATCAGAGCATCCTACGTTCGGGATAATGAACGATTCCCGCCTTGAGGGTCAGAAAGGCTAAACCTGTGAATGAGCGGGGGGTCAATACCCAATTTGGACAGCAGTTCGACTCTGCTCGGATCCACTAAAAATAACTAACAAGTCCACCAAACAGTTTAATGTTTAGGTGGATTTTTTTTTATTACGTTTATTACGCAAAATCGTCCCTCTCCGACGGGCGAGAGGGACAGACTTGAAGCAGATACAAGGGAGCAAGGAGGGAGAGGAGACAAAGTAACTTGAGTGAGAACTTGCAACGAGTCTTTCTCCTTGTCCCCAAGTCCTCTGCCCCCTGCCTCTTCGTTGAATGAAAGTTCAAGACAGAGAGAGGTTTATCGAACTCACATTAATTATTCTGTTCTTGAGGTTGTTTGCGTGCGCTTCCTAACCTCCTTGCCCTTTTTTTAAGTACCCGTCGTAATCGATCTGCACTTAAGTTGACTTGACGCTCAGATGCTAGTTTTTTTGCTAATTGTTTAGAGTTATAAGTCTGTGACTCTTGAGCTAAACAATTTTCTAGATAAGCCAAGTCTGATTCCGAATATCGGGGTTTTCCTCCTCTACCAGGAGCATCCCACAGACCAGCTAAACCCATCTTTTCCCAGCGATGAAGGGTTTGACGTACTGTTGAAATCGCCCAGTTCAAGCCTTTAGCAATTTGCTCATTTTTTAAGCCGCGAGTATTCAGCAGTAAAACTTGAGCGCGATCCTTGGTACGTTGAGGAACATCTTTGGCTTTTCTTAACTCTTCTAAAGTCAGCTTTTGTTCCTCAGTTAGAAAGACTTTTAATCGGCATCCCATAAATAATAACCTTTTACACAGTCAATTTTTGCCATTTTTTTATGTCTATTCACGCCTATATACTTAATTACCTACGTATTTAATAGCACGCTGTAAAAGCTGAACTACAAGTATTAAGGATGTCGGCGTTTAAAACGCTGCTACGCGAGAAGTATTGGCTTGAGAACACTATGAAAGTTTGCAATTTATCATCAAGAATGAATTTTTATAAAAAGTTAGATACATCAGAAATGACATTATTAACTGCATAAGCAAATTTGTTAGATAGCTAGAAGCTGTAAATTTCAGCTATGACAATAAGAATTTATTGGTGTTGTCCTGATTAATGTTTAAAGTCCATAATAAAGGACTGTATCATTAAATTTATTAGATCATTCGTATGGTTACGGAGATTTATCGAAACTTTAAAAATCATTTTTACGCTAGGTTACATTTGAATGCCCAGGAAAAGGTATACAAGCCTAGTTCCTTTTTCTCTTACTCGTATCTAGAAATTTGCCTTAGTTATCTCTATCAAAATATTTGTTTCTCCACTTTACATAAAATTTATATTTTTCATGAATATATTTTGGTTTAGACAAAAATCTATTCGATATGTATTAGGAAAAACAGTGCTAATAGATTATTCGATGCGGGCTGAAAGGGTGAGTTTATCTTACCTTTCCTACCTTTCCTACCTTTCCTACTTTTCCTACTTTTCCTACTTAATAATATAGAGTCTTAAAAAAAGTAACTTTTGATAATCGGCATTTAAATCTATATACCTCGATTTTGCGACATATCAATATTTTATATCACAATTAAAAAATATATTTGTGAAGCCTGTGATTTCCTTAGTATTCATACGTCATTAAAAAAAAGGTTACAATAAAAGTTATGGGTATGTTCTGAGAATTTTTCAATATAATAAACATGAATCTTTTTGAATTAGGATAAACTCAAATACATAGCAAAATTAAATACTCAGTAAATTTAAAAAAACAAATTAATAATTAGTATATTTTCGAGTCATAATTTTTGCTAAGAAACAGCAATAATTGATACAAGTTAAATTTTCCAAAAACTGATATTCCTTACAACTTAAACAAAAAATAATAGGGACAATGGAGGCAGAATAAAAACCTGTTAATTTGCGCTCGGAGACGAATAATGGTAGCGATCGCAGAGAACGTTCAACATCGGCTAACTATACAAACTGTAGAAATTGCCCCTAACACAACGGCGATTCGCTCTCTTGATTGGGACCGCGATCGCTTCGATATCGAATTCGGACTGCAAAACGGCACAACCTACAATTCATATCTAATTAGGGGTGAACAAACAGTTTTGATTGATACTTCTCACCAGAAGTTTCGCGATCTGTATTTAGAGACTCTAAAAAGTCTTGTCAACCCCAAAACAATTGATTACATAATTGTTAGTCACACAGAGCCAGACCATAGCGGCTTAGTAGAAGATGTACTCCAGTTAGCTCCTAGAGCTACCGTCTTAGCTTCAAAAGTTGCGCTTCAGTTTTTGGAAGGCTTAGTCCACGATCCTTTCTCGAAGAGGGTTGTAAAAACTGGCGATCGCATAGATATCGGCAAAGGACACGAAATGGAATTCGTGAGTGCGCCTAACCTGCACTGGCCGGATACAATCTTTAGCTTTGACCGCAAAACCCAAATTCTCTACACCTGTGATGCTTTTGGGATGCATTTTTGTGACGATCGCACCTTTGACGAAGATTTAGAAGCGATCGAAGCTGACTTTAGATTTTACTACGACTGCCTGATGGGCCCTAACGCTCGCTCTTTGGTGAATGCCATGAAGCGGATGGGTGATCTTGGGAAGATTAATATTATTGCCAACGGCCACGGTCCCCTACTATACCACCATCTAGATGTTTTGACTGGGTGCTACGAAAATTGGAGCCAAAAACAAGCTAAAGCAGAAACCACCGTCGGCTTGTTTTTTGTCTCAGATTATGGGTATGGTGAACGCCTTGGTCACGCAATTGCCGAAGGTATACTGAAAACTGGCATTGGGGTAGAAGTACTGGATCTAAGTACTGCTGAGAGTCAAGAAATTCAAGAACTAGCCGGGAGAGCAGCTGGCATCATTATTGGTATGCCTCCCACTACTTCTGCCGCCGCCCAAGCTAGTATCAGTTCGGTACTGGCTGTCACCAAGAACAAGCAATTTGTTGGGCTGTTTGAATGTTACGGTGGGGATGATGAACCCATTGATACACTCCGCAGACAATTTCTCAACTCTGGCATCAAAGAAGCCTTCCCAGCCATTCGGATTAAAGAGGCTCCCACCGCATCTACATTCCAGTTATGTGAAGAAGCAGGTAAAGACTTGGGACAATTGCTAGTGCGCGATCGCAACATCAAGCAAATCAAGTCCCTTGATGTCAACATGGAAAAGGCGTTGGGTCGGATTAGTAGTGGACTGTATATAGTCACAACTAAAAAAGATAATGCTTCAAGTGCAATGCTGGCATCCTGGGTAACGCAAGCGAGTTTGCAACCATTAGGATTGACAATTGCCGTTGCGAAAGACCGCGCCATTGATTCCTTAATGCAAATAGGCGATCGCTTCGTCCTCAACGTTTTGGAAGAAGGTAATTATCAAGAACTCAAGAAACACTTCCTCAAGCGCTTGCATCCTGGTGCTGACCGCTTTGCAGGAGTGAAAACTCAAACCGCGAAAAACGGTTCCCCAATTCTAACTGATGCTCTAGCATACATGGAATGTGAAATACAGACCAGCATGGAATGCAGCGACCACTGGATTTTATATTGCACCGTCCAAGAAGGTCGTGTTTCCAAAAACGATGGATTGACAGCCGTTCGCCATCGCAAAGTAGGTAATTACTACTAAGAGATTGGGGATTGGGGATTGGGGATTAGGGATTGGGTATTGGGAAAACTCTTCCCCAGTCCCCAGTCCCCAGTAAAGAGTCCTCAGTCCCCAGTTCCCAGTAAAGAGTTCCCAGTCCCCAGTAAAGAGTCCCTAGTCCCCAGTCTCTGTTCCCCAACTTTTAACAGCTATGACCAATTCCAAGCCACGCGACGTACAAGTTCTACCAATTGCTACAAATACTAAGGCGATCAGAGCACGTAGTTGGTCACGTCTGCGGTTTGAAATTGAATACGCACTTGAAAGAGGTACTACCTCCAATTGCTATTTAATTGAAGCTGATAAAACCGCACTTATCGATCCACCGCCAGAAAGCTTTACCGAAATTTATTTAGAGACATTGCGGCAGACTTTAGATTTGCAAAGTTTGGATTATATAATCCTGGGTCATTTTAGTCCCAATCGAGTTGCAACCCTCAAAGCAATTTTAGAACTGGCACCACAGGTAACTTTTGTCTGTTCTCTTCCCGGTGCGAACAATTTGCGTGCTGCTTTCTTAGAGCAAGATTTAAATGTCTTGGTAATGCGGGGGAAAGAAACTCTGGATTTAGGCAAGGGTCATGTTTTGAAATTCTTACCCACTCCTAGTCCGCGTTGGCCAGAAGGACTTTGTACCTACGATCAGCAAACCCAAATTCTCTACACAGATAAGTTATTTGCAACTCATCTTTGTGGTGATGATGTATTTGATGATAACTGGGAAGCGCTTAAAGAAGACCAGCGTTACTACTTTAACTGCCTGATGGCTCCCCAAACTCCTCATGTGCAAGCAGCTTTGGAGAAAATATCAGATTTGCAGGTGAGAATGTATGCTGTGGGTCACGGGCCTTTGGTACGCACCGGCTTAATTGAACTTACCAAAGCTTATGGAGAATGGAGCCGTTCTCACAATGATCGCGAGATTTCCGTTGCCCTACTTTATGCTTCAGCTTACGGGAATACGGCAACTTTAGCACAAGCGATCGCTCTGGGGCTAACTAAAGGTGGAGTTGCAGTCAAATCGATTAACTGCGAATTTGCTACTCCTGATGAAATTCGCATCAACCTCGCACAGTCAGAGGGTTTTATCATTGGTTCTCCTACCATCGGTGGTCATGCGCCAACTCCCATTCATACTGCTTTAGGGATTGTGCTATCGAGTGGTGACAACAGCAAACTCGCTGGGGTATTTGGTTCTTATGGCTGGAGTGGCGAAGCATTTGACTTAATCGAAGGTAAACTCCGCGATGCTGGATATCGCTTTGGCTTTGACACCCTGAAAGTGAAGTTTAAACCTGATGATGTCACTCTCAAGTTCTGTGAAGAATTAGGTACAGACTTTGCCCAAGCACTGAAAAAAGCTAAAAAGGTACGTGTACCACAACAAGCCGCTACTCCAGTCGAACAGGCTGTTGGCCGGATTGTTGGTTCCGTTTGCGTGGTGACAGCGAAACTTGGAGAAGTGTCTACTGCAATGTTAGGCGCTTGGGTATCTCAAGCCACCTTCAACCCACCCGGAATAAGTGTGGCGATCGCCAAAGACCGAGCGATCGAATCTTTGATGTATCCAGGGGGTAAGTTTGCCTTAAATATTCTACCTGAAGGCAATCATCAAGATTACATGAAGCATTTCCGTAAATCTTTTGCGCCTGGGGAAGACCGATTTGCCAACTTTAGTACAGCAGTTGCAGATAACGGCTGTACCGTCCTCACTGACGCTCTAGCATATTTGGAATGCTCAGTCAATCAACGTCTGGAATGTGGCGACCATTGGGTTGTGTATGCAACTGTAGATGAAGGTAAATTACTCAAGCCTGATGCTGTGACTGCCATTAACCATCGCAAAACCGGGACTCATTATTAAATAGTGAGACATTTAACTTAGCGGAAGCGCTTTAGCTTAAATATAGGCAAGGCAAAGCGTTTTATGACAAAAATTATCTTTTTTATTGTGGGATGGACAAGATGTCCATCTCATTTTTTTGTCAAGATGCAGAGTCCGCCCAAGAGAATTTTAGTTATTGACTAAGTACAGCATTTTATTAATTCGTAGCGAATTAAATTTAGCAATACCCTGCAATGCCAATGCATCGGCTGACAATGCCAATGCATCGACTGACAATACCAATGCATCGGCTGACAATACCAATGCATCGGCTGACAATACCAATGCATCGACTAACAATGCCAATGCATCGACTGACAATGCCAATGCATCGGCTGACAATACCAATGCGTCCCCTTGCATTAAAAACGTTACGATTTTACGCAAAGCTGTACTAAGCTATCTATCTTTAGACAGATATTGGAAGTTTTAAGTTTTAGATTACACACGATATACTTTTATATTACAAAACCATTTATTGTTTTAAAAGGACTCCGATAATACTCTGGTAGATTTCTGAAATGAAGAACCACTGACTAGGAAATGTGTCGAATGCGATCGCTCAAAGCAGATGACGGAACTGCTGTTGCTGGTGTGTTGCCTAGTTTACGTTTAAGAGTAAGAGCATCCTGCCCTGCGGCAATAATTATTACCAATTGAACACCAGAGTTACCAAGGAGTCAAAACCAAGTGAATCCCAATGAGGGCAACATTAACAAACCATCTCTAGAAATCAACGCTTCTCGTCAGTTTACCCCTTGGCTGTATGAGCAAAACCTGAGTTTGTCCTTCACTACCTATCAAGCGGGGAAATTATTCTTCATCGGCTTGCAACCAAACGGCAAATTATCTGTATTTGAACGTAGCTTTGAGCGGTGCATGGGTTTGTATGCCAATGGCAACAGCCTCTATATGAGTTCCCTGTATCAACTGTGGCGATTTGAAAATATCATCCAACCCGGACAAAACCACCAAGGCTACGATGCTCTTTATTTGCCCCAGATGAGTTATGTGACGGGAGATTTGGATATTCACGACATCGCTTTGAGTAGAGCAGAAGAGAAAGATTTAAAATCACAGAAACTATTATTTGTCAATACTTTATTTAGTTGTTTGGGAACAGTCAGCGAAACCCACAGTTTCGTTCCTCTATGGCAACCAAATTTTATTAGCAAACTAGCGGCAGAGGATAGATGTCACCTGAATGGGTTGGCAATGCAGCAAGGAAAACCTAAATACGTCACCGCCGTCAGCCAGTCAGATGTAGCAGAAGGCTGGCGGGAGCATCGGGCAAATGGCGGCTGTGTCATTGACGTAGAAAGCAATGAAATCGTGTTGCAGGGGCTGTCTATGCCCCACTCCCCGCGATGGCATCAGGAAAAACTCTGGCTGCTCAACTCAGGCGCGGGAGAGTTTGGCTTTGCCGATTTAAAGCGGGGAGTATTTGAGCCAGTCGCCTTCTGTCCGGGCTATCTGCGCGGTTGTGCATTTTATGGCGACTTTGCAGTAGTGGGAATTTCTCAACCCAGGCATAACAAGACCTTTAGCGGTTTGCCCCTAGACGATAAATTGCAACAGAAAAACGTTGAGCCTCGTTGTGGGTTACTAGTGATTGACCTGAGAAGCGGCGATATTGTTCATTCCTTGCGAATAGAAGGGGTGGTGCTGGAATTATACGATGTGGTGGCGCTTTTGGGGGTACGTCGTCCAATGGCGATCGGGTTTCGCAGCGACGAAATTCGGCGGGTAGTGACAGTGGGATGAGAAGTAATTCAAAATTCACAATTGTAAGAGGAATCAACAAGAATGGCACCTAATTCAGCAGTTTTCAACCTTTCTGACATTAACGGGAACAATGGTTTTGCGATCGTTGGGTCTTTCGTGGGCATCTCCAATAGCAGTGCCGGAGATTTCAACGGCGACGGCATGGAAGACCTGATTATCGGGGCAAGTAAAGACAACGGCAGTGCTGCCAAATACAACGTAGTGTTTGGCAGTAGCAGTGGCTTTGGAGCTAGCTTCAACCTATCTGACATTAACGGTAACAACGGCTTTGTAATTAACGGCATTGATAAAATTGACTTTGACGGCATTGAGACAGGTGACTTCTCAGGCTCCACCGTCAGCA
>NZ_CAXTNP010000172.1:0-17679 GCF_964245575.1 uncultured Nostoc sp.
TATTGGCTTTGAGAATTCCCAAATAGTGCTTAATTGATGCTTGTTCTTGTTTATCTTCTAAAGGACAAAGGTTTAATGCTTGTTGATAATGCTTTAGTGCCCGATCAACCTCACCAACTTGGCTCTCACAATAACCCATCTCCTTGAGAACGCGATAGTCTTCAGTAATTTCTAAGGTTGATTTGCACAGCTGCTCCGCTTCCTTAAATCGACTTTGATGCGACCAGCGATTTGCTAAACTGCTTGCTATGTTGGCTGCTTTTTTTTCTTCCTTACCCAGCAACGCCAACCGATGAATTTCTAACCGTTGTTCCTCGATTCCTGTGTTCGCCTCTTCCCACCACAGACGATACAACACCCCAGCCGCTTGCTTATGCAAAGCTTCCCCATCTGACCGTATCTGCACAGGTAAAATACGCGGCACTCGTAACGCCTCATCATGGCTCACTTCCAACAGTCCCAACGCCACTGCTCGACTAATATAATGTGACAAATTGGGGATATTCTCACAAACTGCGGCTAAAGCTTCCCTCGGTACTGGTAACTCAAACACCAAACCCCGTGACAACATCTCCTGCATGGTTGTATCCATCTGTTCCAGCAACGCCTCTGCCAAAACTTGCTCTCGCAACTCCACCGGATCTGCTGCTAACCGATTCAAAATTGCCGCCACATCAACAGTTGTATTTTGCAGAATCTTATCCAACCATTCCAGCAAGCGGGGATTACCATCTGCTAACTTCTGCGCCTGCGATTTTAACACCTCATCCACCTGAGATTTAGCACTAAAGGCTGTGAGGCGATCGCACTTTTTTTGCAAATCTGCGCCTTGCAGTGCATCCAATGGCTGCTTATAGAAATACTGCAACTGAGTAAATTCAAAATCGTAACGACAGGTAATAATGATGCGGTGGGAAGTGGAATTTTCTCTAATTGCCCAAACTAAAGCTTTCATTACCTCTGCTGCTTCTGATTGCAGACGACCTAACCCCCCTAACCCCCCTTCCCTACCAGGGAATGGGGGAACTTGACTCCCCTCTCCGCTTCGGAGAGGGGTTGGGGGTGAGGTCAATTCTAAATTCACTTCAAAGTCATCCAGTACCAACAAAAACGGCTTTGCTTGCTCATACAACTGCTGGAAAACTCGTCTCAACCGAAATCTCAATTCTTCATCGTAATTTTGTAGGCGTTTGCGTTGTTCGTTGTCATCTAACTTTTCCGCCAAGCGACTCACTAAACTAGCTTCATCAATTCTCCCTACCCAGACAACACGCTCAAAATTGGGCAGTCTGTCACAAAGCCTAGCTGCTAAACTACTTTTACCCAAACCGCCCATTCCATGAATCAACACCCCAACTTCATCGCTTGGTTGACTCAGCACCCGCAAACAATTTTGCAATTGCCGGCGACGACCAACAAAACTCTCCCGCGTCGGGACTTTCACCTTACCCGCAGCATCTAAAAACTGGGTAGAAACAGAAAGCGGTGGTGCTGGTTCACGTCCACGAGTCCGCAAAGGTGTGACTAATGAACTTGGTAAATTACCTCCTGCATAAAGACGCAATAAATGCCAATCCCGCGCCTTGTTCTTAATTAATGCTTGGTATGTACAAGCAACAGCTTCGGTGATTTGCTTTCCGGCTGACAATTCCTGATATAGTGCGGCAGCTGTGGCTGTTGCATCAGGATCTAAAACCTTTTGACCCCAACCCAAAACCGCTTTTGCACCCGATTTGAGCAATTTTTCAGCCATTGATGGCACAGAACCCGAATTGCCAGCTTGCCCAGTGCGACAACCAGAGAGGAAGATCAGTTTAGGCAGTCGAAATTGTAATTCTTGAGCTATATCCCCAGCACTTGCATAGAAAGCTTCACCGATTTCGGTTTCTGTAATAAAGCGGGGTTGCCCATCTTGTAAAGTAGCATGACCCGTCAAGTGTAAAACATCAAAATAATCCCTGTCGTAACCATCGACTAAATAACCCAACTCCGACAAACAGCCGCTTTCTTCCACCGTCAGCGCTAAATGCCGCTTTGTCGCCTCCAAAATCCGTGCTTCCTCCGCCTCAAAATCCAGCACAGGTTTGACATCCAAAGGCGAAGTAGCCATAAACAAAACTTGCAGCGCCCGGTTTTCTGCTTCCCCTTCAATGGTCAATTTTTTTACCGTGTTATCTGACACCCAACGCACCAAGACAATAGCCGGGACTCGCTCAACCAAAAAGCTAACACCATCGTGCAGGACTTCCCAAGGCAGATGGGCGAGTTTTTCTGTTGCGGCGAGCGCTAACACAATTCCCTCACGCCGATGCTTATCTAGCAAGGGTTGCAGCCAGCAATCGCTCCCATCCAACCAGTTATACAACCGCCGTCCAGTTACCGTATAATCCTCTGGCAAAAACGAAACATAATAATCTCGCTCTGCCAACTCAATCAAATCGGCGACTTCTGTTAGAGAGAGCGATCGCTTTTCATACTTATTTGGATTATCAATAAAGTAACGTAGCTCTACGTAATTCTCATCAACTGGCTTGAGGTCGAGGTGGAGCGTTTGCACGTTCTCAATCCTGAGACTTTAGTATTTACCCCAAGTCTACCACCCCCAATTCCGCAACAACAGACGCGATTAATCGCGTCTCTACGATTCTAAAATTTGGCGAATCTCTTCCAAGGTTGCATCCTCTAAAAGGATACGTCTACCATTGCGCCCGACAATCAACACCTTTTCAATTCTTTTACCAGACTGCTTGGCTTTATACTCTTGATACCACTTGCGGATTTGTTCAGCAATGGCGATCGCACCCCCAACAATACCAACGATCGTAGCAACTGTTGCTGTTACTCCTTCTCTTTCGGGTGCATCTGAACTCACTGCATAGTTACCAGATATACCAGGAATTGCCAAAAGCGCCTCTGTTGCGGCGATCGCATCTTTCCCCTCAATCGCCAACTGAATTTCTGCCATAGTGTTGATCTGTAAGTAACTCCAGGCTTATTTTAAACAACTTCCCTTGGCAATTTCTCGGCTTTTTCTTAACATTCAACACTTCTGTAACAAACTTTATTAGCCCTTTTATTCTTGCTGGGGATTCAGGTAAGCTATTTTGCAATTACTGCTTGCACTTTGTCTACACTAGAACTGGACTAAAGTACTTAAAAACTAATAAAAACCTAATGTCTAAAAAGTCCGATTCACAGTTCCAAAATCTCTTTGCTTCACCCAAATCAACAAACTGGGACGAAAGATTAGCCCAAGTAGCCTATCGCTTTAACCGAGAGTATCAACGTGAAACCTTTGAACTCCCAGCAGAAGTACAAGCGATGCCGATATTCCACGAGTGGATTGGAGGTAGTTTCTCAGGAAGAATTGCTTCCCCTTTCTGGGAAATTGCTAAACCTCAAAAAAACCAGCACTGTTTAGATATCGGTTGTGGTATCAGCTTTTTAATCTATCCTTGGCGGGATTGGCAAGCATATTTTCATGGGCAAGAAATCAGTAATGTGGCACGCGATACCCTTAATTCTCGTGGGCCGCAGTTGAATTCCAAGCTGTTCAAAGGTGTTGAGTTGGGAGCAGCTCATCAGTTAAACTATTCATCAGAGCAGTTTGATATTGCGATCGCCACAGGATTTAGCTGCTATTTTCCACTCGAATACTGGAATGCTGTACTAGCAGAAGTCAAGCGGGTATTAAAACCAGGTGGACATTTTGTGTTTGACGTTCTCAATCCAGAACAGCCTTTAGCAGAAGATTGGGCAGTTTTGGAAACCTACTTGGGGGCTGAAGTGTTTTTAGAGGCTTTGGCTAAGTGGGAAAAAACCATTAAAGCAGCTGGTGCTAAAGTTGTAACGCACAAATCAGGGGAATTATTCGAGTTGTATAAGGTGCGGTTTTAAAAATAAGTAGCTAGGTGTAAATAAATTAAAGTTTGTAGTCAGGACTAAAGTCCTGATAAACCTTGCTATGAGCGATGAATCGCTCACTACGAACTCGGATTTTATTGTATGTTTAATTATGCCTACCTACTTACCATCACTCAGGGATAAGTGGACTTGATGGATCTAAAGAAGTTGTAAAAACAAAATAGATGACTCCAGCGCCGAGAATCATCACAGCGAGACTGAACAGCAACACCCAACGGTCTGTCGGTTCATAAGTATCTTCTTCGATATCACGGCGGACAGCAAAATAGTGTGCCGTTGATAGCCACACAGTAATCAAACCCACCAGCGAGAAGACTAAACCTAACTTCCAGCCGGTGCCAGGACGGGGTATCAAAGGTACCTGGAAGGCACGCAAACGCACGATGACGACACCAAAACCTAAAAGAGCGATCCCTGTCCGCATCCAAGCGAGGTAAGTACGCTCATTTGCCAAGTGATCTCGAATTCGGGACGGATTCAGTCGTCCTGGCTTTTTTTTATCTTTATCTTCTTCTGTAGGTTTTGATTTTAACTGCATCAATAACACCCTTATCCCCAAAGCTGCTCTTATCAAAAAAGTACGGAGGTCATAGCAAATCTCTTTCTAGATGATTTGCATCCAGCGCAATAGTTGCGCCAATGAAATATACTTGTTGTGATTGTACATTTTTCTCAAAATTTATTTTAATGCAGATATCAAAATAAAACAAGCCTAAAATTGAGGATAGATAAATTCAAAAAAACAGCCAAGATCAGAGAGGTTTTTCAGCAGTGCGTGTCCTGTTTATCCTCTGATTTTAGCTGTTACCCTATTTAAATTGAGAACAATCATTCAAAAATAGATTATGCAGTTCTATCTCAAGACTGATTGCTAGGCGCATTAGAAACTCGTGTATTTATGAGAGCCTGCGATATATCTGGGATAAACCAATTAGCCTTTTTGCTGTTAAGAACTTTCACAGTCGGAACATTTAAGTCAATCGCAGCAGTATCTGGATTCGTCTTAATCACCAACTGAGTTCCATCAAGTATTTTTAGAGCAGCCGGGCCTGTCAATTCTTGACCTTGCCCATTAGGACTGGAAGTGAAATTTGCTACCTTGACATCATTCCCTAGATAGATGCCATCACAATCCCAGTTATTTTTAGTAGACTGACCATTAGCTAAAAAATACAGATTATTGTCGTATACCGCATCTTCATCGTCTTCATCATTTGGTCTTTTGCCGTATACCGCTATGGTATTACCTGTTTGGTTTTCGCATTGACCCCAATTGATTCCCGTCTCTAAAGCATATTTTTGGAGTGTTAATTCTTCGGTTCTATTTTTAATTTCTTCTGGTGTAAGACCTTCAACTTGAGTTTGGGCATCTTTTGTGTGAGAGAGTTCTTTCAGAGCTTTAGTGACTTCGATATAGTCTGGGTTTTTGCTAAACTTTGGTCGATCAGCAAAAGAAGGTTGAGCAAAGGCTAGATTCACGAAAATCATCAAGACAACTAACAGAGATTTCCAGATTTTCATGTTTTGACTCCTGTTGATGGATAATACTTTTTGTACTTTTGAATTCATTTTGATAAGAAAATTCATGATGCACTTGCTTTTAGATACTTAGTTTTTATTGTTCTTCACTCGACGGCTGAGTATTGAAACCTAAAATCAATGAAAATATATAACTAGAAACTACAGATAAAAGAGTCCAAGTAACATTCTCTGTAACAATAAATATACCGAGTCCAATCAATATACAAGGCACAAAAGTATTGCCATTCTCTGTTAAAAAGTTAGCGATCGCAGGCAAATAGGTTAACTTGTAAGCGGTATAACACCATACACCCACCATTGTAAAAAATACACTTAGTATTACCAGCAGACTATCTAATTCTGAGTTGGCAAACAGGGGCACGTAGACGCTGATATTATCACTACCATTGGCAAAGGCGATCGCAGCTACATTGGATGTTTGCGGGGAGAAAAAACTGGAAATTATAGAGGGACAAGACGGCTCGGTTTCTTCTTCGGCTTCCTTTAGTGAATCCTCTTCGCGTTTTAGTAAATTACTCACACCAATGATTATTGGCATTAAACCAAGTAGTCTAATCCAGTCCTGCGGTATAATTAGTCCACCGAAGAAGCCGGGAAGGCTAGCAATGATCAATGCAGCAAAACCGAGATACTGACCACCAAGGATGTGACGACTGCGGAACGTTTTATTTATTTGTGAAAAAAGCAACGTCAGAATGACAATATCATCAATGTTGGTGGCAGTGAATGCGGTAATCCCTGTGGTAATTGCAGTTACGAAATCGCTCATTTGTGGAAGTCCTTATTTTCATGCTTGGGAATTGGACACTTGTACTGAGCGAAGCCGTTGGCGCAGCCTCTCCAAGAGTTGTATTGGGCATTGGGCATAGGACATGGGGCATTGGTTATTCTCCCTCATGTTCCTCATGTTCCTCTGCTTTTTTTGCTTCCCCTGCTCTCTACTTGGTCGTTTGAATCCGTGCCGAAGCTTTGATTTATACTTTAGTCAAACTAATCGATAGAATCAAATGCTTTTGTTTGTCAAAATGATAAATGAAAGTGATTAAAAATTTTACACCAAGTTGTAGGGATACTATAAATGGCAGGAATGACGCTTGAGCAGTTAAAGATTTTTCTGGCTGTGGCGCAGCACTTACACTTTACTCGCGCAGCAGAGGAGCTTTATATTACACAACCTGCCGTCAGTGCAGCAATCCACAACTTAGAGCAAGAATACGGTGTGAAACTGTTCCATCGGATTGGTCGCCATATCGAGATTGCTGAGGCTGGTAAATTACTGCAAGTGGAAGCACAGAAAATTCTCGATCAAGTCTCCTTGACTGAAAGGGGATTGCGAGAATTGAACAATCTGCAACGGGGTGAGTTGAAATTAGGGTCAAGTCTGACAATTGGTAACTACTGGCTACCAAGCAAGATTAGTGAGTTTAAAAGCCGATATCCCGGTATCCAGATTAACTGTAGCCTTGCTAATACAGAAGAGATTTGTATGGGAACGGCGACAGGACAGTTTGATTTGGGTTTGGTGGAAGGAGATGTGAAGCCAGCGCTTCAGAGTACTCTAGAGTACGAAATAGTGGGGAGCGATCGCTTACAAATTGTAGTAGGTCAAAAACATCCTTGGTTTGAGTGGGGAGAAATTGACTTAACCCAATTGACTCAAACCCTTTGGGTGATGCGAGAACCAGGTTCTGGAACCCAGCAAAGGTTTGAGGAAGCCCTACAAAATTGGGGAATCAATCTCAGTGAACTGGATGTAATTTTAGTGTTCAACAGTGGAGAGATGACAAAAGCAGCGATCGAAGATGGTGTCGGTGCTATTGGAATTTCTGAGTTGATGGTAAAAAAAGAAATACAGTTGGGAACTCTGCGGGCAATTCGAGTGATTGATAACAGACAGGGTAACGGTGCGATGCCTACGGCGGGCTACGCCTACGCAGAAATAGTTCGACCTTTTTTCAAACTCAAGCATCGTCAGCGTTTTCAAACCGCTCTTTCCAAAGTCTTTGAACAAATGTTGATATCATCTATGTTAGATGCCTCACATCAACATGTATCAAAATCAGTTCTTTAAAGCGGACTGGGGACTGGGGATTGGATGCCAAATCGATAAATTATGGTGGTTGCTCTTACCCACCACCAATTTTAAAAAACTTTTTCCCAGTCCCCAGTCCCCAATACCCAGTACCGAGTCCCCTTCATACCTTTCGCATATTTTGACTGATGGGGTCAAAACCTCTAGAAAACCGCGTGCTGTCATCGTAGTAAGCGCCAGTCAGATTCGCTCCATACAACTTAGCATAGTTGAGTTTTGCTCCCCGAAGATTTGCTTCATTCAGTTTGACACCGCTCAAATTAGCTCTGGTCAAGTTCGCTTTGGCTAAGTTAGCTCTACTTAAATCTGCTCCCCAAAGTTTAGCTTTAGCTAGGTTCGCTCCACTCAAGTCACAACCCCATAAATTGATTCCAGGCAAATAGGCTCCAATCAGCTTGTCCCCACTCAAGTTGACGGCTGGAAAATATCTTTCTCCTGCGGCAAAACGCCGTTTTAATTCCTCAGCATTCATGCGTTGCGTTCACCTTCCTTAGCAATACAGAAGTTATTTGTTTCCATTCCTGGCTTAGTTCTCCTAAAAACTCTGGCTGACCACTGCGACGATACCAGAAATGGGCATTGTTCAAATCGCCTTCTTTGCGGTGCAGGTAAGCATGAACCCAGGCACTATCATCATCGCTGGCATTTTGAACTATTTCATGAGCTTTGCTCCAATCACCTTTCTTGTCATACCACATTGCTTGCAGACCTTTTGGCAGTGTCTGAGGACATGGACGCTGCTTTTCGATCAATCGCAGGAATTCCTCTGTGTTCACGATCGCCACCCAACAAGAATCAAACTTCTATCCCTAAGATACTCTTCAGCTTAAGGTCTTTCTATTGTAACCGCCATAGTAGAGGTTGTTTATTTAATATCTGCAATCACTCCAAATTTACTCATAAAAACAGAGTTAATATAGCAATTTATTCCTTTTAATATTCGGGCATGGGTCATTTTTTTGCACCAATTAGTGGATTTATCTTCAGCTAAAAAACATCTAATTTGCATAATCGAATTAAATATAATTCTTGTGGGGTAGGCTGGAAAGCCCGCCCAGCGCAATTTAAATATACCAGATGCAACACCTTTGACAAAATCGAGTTTCGCTACACTCCTAAACATGGTAGTTGGCTCAACATGCCAGAAATTGAGTGAGCGTGTTTTAGCAAGCGAATGTCTTTCACGCCGTATTCCTGACCAAGCTAGCTTAAAAACTGAAATTCAAGCCTGGGAAAAGCGTAGAAATAATTTGTCACGCACAGGGGAAAAGGCAATTTACTACCGCAGATGCACGAATCAAATTGAAGCGTCTTTATCCATCAATTATTTATTGACAGACTACTAGGACGAGGTAAATTAATTAAAGGTTTGTAGTTAGCTTGATCCTCCCTAACCCTCCTTAAAAAGGAGGGAATTAGAGCAAGTCTCTTCTTTGACTCTACTTGACTGTAATAAGTTCAAACTCGAAAGTGCTGATCAAACGGTCATCAATATAGATTTCTATTCTATGCTTACCAAGCGGATCGCCAGGAGCGATCGTCCAAAAATTCTCAATCACACCGTCTGGAGCCGACTGTGTACGGCGTGTCACAGATGTAGTGCCATCTGCTGATATTGAGAAGTCTTCACCGTTATCTGTACCCCAAGTTTCTGGAGGTTTTGGTAAATGCAAGACTTCGCGCCATTTCACTTCACCTTGGTAATCTTTGAGTTTAATCCGCCATCCATAGACGTTTCCTTGCTGAAGTGGTACTCTTGTTGTCCGCAAAATGGTAACGTTACCTTTGGAGTCAACTCTCTTCAGCCCGAACTCGGTGTTACTAACAGTAATCTGTTTTGTATTCGTTGGGGCAGGAGATGATATGGCATTTTCTACCAAAACAGAAGTAGCGTTGATTGGCTCAGAACCTATGACCCCAGATATTAGCCAAGAAGAAGCTAACACAGCAGCAGTAGCCCAAATTCTCATTAGAATAGTTTTCCTGTCAGACTTTTGGTACTTATTCAAGTAATCTGACATGTTTTCCGGGTCAAGGGTATTTATGGTTGGACAAAGACAAAATTGCTTTTAGCTTTTTCGCCGTAAGCCTCCCACTGAAAGGGTACTGTGCGATTCGTTCACCCGAAATGAATAGAAATATTCAGGGATGAGTGACATTTGAGAGATAACCCTTAATAGGTATTCGCACTTTAATCTCTCTCAGATGATAACTGAATAACCATGAAGGTGACTCCAAGGAAAACCTAGAGTACATTCGAGCTTGCTTAAAATAATTCGTAATGACGCTCGATAGCGAACGCGAGTGCGTCTTTAAGAGTTGCGTTAGCGACGTAGGAGCGTCTGACTCGCTTTGCGCGTCGCTAACGTAATTCGTAATTAACTTTTGTAACGGGGATTTAGACCCCGCCTAACATATTTGCCGCTTGTTAGAAGTGGGGGATTTAAACCCACAGAATTGGTTAAAAAGGTTTTGATGAAACGCAGAAATGCTAAAATCATCAAGTATATGTTGCAACATATTTTCTAGCAGTAATTTCCTTCTTTGGTATATGTGTATTAAAAAACATCTGTATTCTCTTCCAGAGATCAAACTGTTTTATTTATACACGAAAAAGCGCTTGAGAGTTTTGCTCACTCAAGCGCTTTCCCGTAAAAGCTTATACCAGCTCACTCGTTTGATGCAACATTTGAAATCTGCAACACTCCCTTGGCAGGGAGCATTGCGGGGATAACTAGTGACAAACATGTGGTGAAATGGTATCACTCCTTGCACTAACTAAGAATATATCTTTTGCAAGAATACCGGAGATCTGGTGAGTGACAGTTTATGAACTGAACACTAGTTAAAAACGACTCACCATGAATGGTAACTAACAAGACTGAGAGCAGAAGCCTGAACCTAGCGTTTAAGTGTATGGTAAGATTACCTGGAACAGAGGTTTTATTTGAGTTGGAGTCTTGTATAAATCGCAAAGGTCAAACTTACCGATGATTAACTCCGACTCTACTTTTTCTATGGATTCGGAAAAGATACAACAAGACTGATGACAAACTAAGTGTAATTTGTAAATGAATATCTAGAATCTGCTACCAGACTGAACGAACTTCACACAATTTTGACTTTTATTTGACTTTTATTTGACTTTTAGGATAGACACATGAATGATAAGCTGATGCTAATGATTCCAGGCCCAACCCCGGTGCCAGAAGCTGCCTTACTGGCATTAGCCAAGCATCCGATTGGACACCGCACCAGTGAATTTAGCAACATATTGGCAGAGGTGACGGAAAACCTCAAGTGGCTGCACCAAACTCAAAGTGATGTGCTAACGCTGAATGTCAGTGGTACGGGTGCTGTAGAAGCGGGAATAATTAATTTTCTCTCTCCAGGCGATCGCATTTTAGTTGGTTCTAATGGTAAATTTGGCGAACGTTGGGTAGAGGTTGGTCAGGCCTACGGTTTGAATGTAGAAGAAGTTAAGGTGGAATGGGGAAAACCCTTAGACCCCGCAGTATTTGCCGAAAAACTGCAAGCAGATACCCAAAAGCAAATCAAAGCCGTAATCATTACCCATAGCGAAACCTCAACGGGTGTGTTGAATGACCTAGAAACTATCAACCGCCATGTTAAAGAACACGGTGAAGCTTTAATTATCGTTGATGCCGTCACTAGCTTGGGCGCGTTCAATCTACCTGTGGATGCTTGGGGCTTAGATATAGTCGCCTCCGGTTCCCAAAAAGGTTATATGATTCCGCCGGGATTGGGTTTTATCTCTGTCAGCCCCAAAGCTTGGGAAGCTTACAAAACTGCGAAGCTACCGAAATATTATTTGGACTTAGGCAAATATCGCAAAGCCACAGCCAAAAATACAACTCCATTTACTCCGCCTGTGAACTTGATCGTAGCGTTACATACCACGTTGCGAATCATGAAAGAGGAAGGTTTGGAATCAATATTTGCTCGACATGAACGGCTTAAGAATGCTACTCGCGCCGCCATTCAAGGGTTAAATTTACCCCTGTTTGCAGCAGATAGTTCTGCTAGTCCGGCGATTACGGCTGTAGCACCACAGGGAATTGAATCGGACAAGATTCGGTCATTGATGAAAAAACGCTTTGATATTGCCTTAGCAGGTGGTCAAGACCATTTGAGTAACAAAATTTTCCGCATTGGTCACTTGGGCTTTGTCAGCGATCGCGATATTCTTAGCTGTATAGCATCCTTAGAAGTTACCTTAAGAGAACTTGGCTACGAAGACTTCACCTCTGGATCTGGTATAGCAGCAGCAGTTAGAGTGTTTACACAATAGTCATTAGTTATTGGTCATTGGTCATTTGCAATTGGACTTTGGACAAATTAAAAGAGCGAGTTGATAATTTAACTCGCTCTTTTAATTTGTATATAAATGAGTAGAAACCGCCAAAGTTAATAAACCTATATATCAACCTTTGCACAAGGTAGAGTGGATGTGACATGCTCCAATTCTCATAAATTATACCAAGTTGCTCTAAATAGTATTATTTGCTCTGGAGACAGTCGGATACCTTATTTGACACCAAACAATACTAATTTTGGCAACTTAGCATGATACCGAATTGGTATAAATAGTATTATTTCAGATTCTGATAACAGCCTTTTGGTAGAGACTTTTAATCCAAAATCCAAAATCCAAAATCCAAAATCCAAAATTATTATGACCTATGCCGTCTCCAGCCAATCATAAATTTGGTCTAACTGCTCTAGAGTAATCAAACCATACTGCCAAAGAATCATTGCCAAAGGGCCTGGATCTTGCTCCCGATGCCGAAGCGCCACCGCGAGCGATGCTGTGGAAATTGCCAAATCTTCTTGCAAAAAATTAATCAATCGAGAATATTTTGATGGTGACATTTGTATCTCACCTCCTTGTGCAGAATGTATTGTCATATATCAGTTCACCATTGCTCGGTAGCCAGTAGCCAGTATTTTATCTGTCACTTTGCCGTTATCGGCTATACACCCCAGCAGAGTTTTTTTGATTTGCGTTTAACAAAGGCTTCTCATAGAAACTCTGAAAAATAGAAATTTTCCTACAAATTATCTGCTCAATTCTCAAGCAGTATTTTTACTTAGTTAAATTGGCTCCATTTTGTTTACTTTTGTGCGTTATTTAATTACACATGTAGTAACAAAGATTCCATAGCCTATACTCTCTTATTGGCGACTATTTACACTTGCGCCCAAGGGAATATTTTTGCCAAACCTTAAGACTGCGATTTCAGGTTGGAGACAGTAGAATTTTATATTGTTACCACAGTTTTTAAATAGTAGCCTTACAGATGAATTTTTACCATAGGACGTGCCATTTTTTACAAAAAAAACATAGATTCCGATAGTATAGACTGTGAACAGAGCAACCATCCAAATTTTTCTCCACGCAAAGCACCGAAGTCTCAAGGCTCAATTTTGACAATATCGCCCACTTTCAACTTCAACTCGGCAGCTCTGCCAGAGCGAAGTTCAATCACCTGATCGATTGGTGTATTGGGCCCATAGGTAGGACAAGGCTCAGTTGCACAAGGAGGTGCAGCAGCCTGAATATATTTAACGACTCCGTTTTGTAAAAATACCATATCCAAGGCCACAGGTACATTCTTCATCCAGAAACTAACTGGTTGTGGTGAAGAGAACCCAAACAACATCCCCCGGTTATCTGGCAAAGCTGGTCGATACATCAACCCCATCGCTTGCTGTTGTGGTGTCTGTGCCACTTCTAACTGAATCGTTGTGCCATTAGGAACAATGGCTTTAGCAGAAATTGGTAGTTTTTGACCTAAAGGTGCTGGAGTTTGAGAAGCAGATGTGGGGCTGGGAGGTTTAGCTGTTGTTGGCACAGAACAGCCCATCAGTAATATACTCAGCAACATTGAGAGCAAACTTAGCCGATGAGTCATAATTATTTTTGATTTTGTAATTTAGATTTCAATTTTACAGAATTTAAGCTAGATTTAAGCTAGAAAACTCACGGCTTTTATTCGTCTCGTAATACACAGGCGTTTTCAACCTCAATTAACAAGACTTGGGAATTTTGCCCCTTTTTGTTAAAGGTAGGTAAACTTCTACCACAGTGTACTAGGATTCTCTCAAAACGTACCCTACGCCTCGCACCGTTTGAATGAGGCGCTTTTGTCCTTCATCTTCAATTTTTAACCGCAAGTAGCGGATGTACACTTCAATTACATTCGACTCACCTAGAAAGTCATAACCCCAAACATTTTCTAAAATTTGTTCGCGCGTTAACACCTCACGGGGATGTTCCATTAAGAATTTTAATAGTTCAAATTCTTTCATTGTCAAGTCAATTGCCCGTCCGCTATGTATGGCACGGCGAGTTGCTATATCTAAAATCAGCTCCCCAAAGCGTAACTGCTCTGTGGTATCCACATCAGGTTTTAAGTAGAGCCGAATCAACTTCAAAAAGTCTTCTGAACGATAAGGCTTGAGGATGTAATCATCAGCTCCTGCTTCTAAACAAGCTACACGATCATCAACTGTATCCCTTGCCATTAAAATCAATACAGGTGATCGCATACCAGTGCTTCTCAGATTTTTGCACAATGAGAGTCCTGATTCTCCTGCTAGCATCCGGTCTAAAACAATTAAAGCAGGCTGGCGATCGCGACAGTGTTGTAAACCACTGGTCGCATCATGAGCCAAAATTGATTCATAGCCGGCTTCTAGCAAATCGCAAGAAAGCTGATTTGCTAGGCTCTCATCGGTTTCAATCACCAAAACACAGGGACTTGGAGCAACTGTCATAACAATTTGGGATATTGGATTTGGGATTGTAAAGATATTCCAGAGAAAATCTTTACATCAGTTATAAAGTGCAATTACGAGTTTTTAGTGATGGAACAATCCTGATTTGACACGCTGCTAAGAATCTTTTAGCACGTTCAGGTATCAGCCATCTAATTCTTGGATGCAATCTTAATAACTAAATCCAAATACCATTTCTACATCGGTAATTCTGGAAGGAAATTAGTAAATGGGGCATGGGGCATGGAGTAAGAGAAACAGAGGGGAAAAATTTTCTATTTGCTCCCTCGCTTCTTTAACAATGCCCAATGCCCAATACCTACGGCAATTCTACCGAAGTTGGTTTAGCAATATGTGGTAAACCCCAACCTAATTTTTCTCGCAGAATTCGGAAAAACTCGGGCGGTTGCAGGCGAATAAATCGGACAGTATATTGCGATCGCTCCATATATACTCTATCTTCTGGTAGTACATAGCATCCTCCATTACCATCCACCACCATTACCAACCGAGGAATGTTGACTGGGTAAATGTTGACCGATTCAGTATCTGGAAATACCAATGCTCTAGAAGCTAGGGAATGGGGACAAATGGGTACTAGCTGTAAAGCAGGTACACCAGGGGTCACAACTGGCCCACCAGCACTCAATGAGTAAGCTGTAGAACCAGTCGGCGTAGAAACAATCACACCATCTGCTGCAATATCTACTGGCGCATGACGCCCTATGGCAATTTCAAAATGGCACATAGAGGTCAAAGGTTCCCGGTGCAGCACCATTTCATTCAAGCAGAGGGCTTCCCACAGCACTGCTTCTCCCCGAAACACTTTGACGGTGAGCATAGCTCGTTCTTCAATTTCATACTCACCCGCCATCGCCTGTTCTAGTGCTTGGGGCAATTGATTCAGGAAGGTTTCTGTCAAAAATCCCATGTGCCCGGTATTCACTGTTAGCAGTGGAATACCACAGGGGGCCACCTGACGAGACGCTGCTAAAACAGTGCCGTCTCCCCCTAACACCACTGCAAACTCCATATCCGAGTCAAAACCAGGGGGCGTTAGACCGTCAATGGGGGTGTGGCATACAGGACTCTCCGGGTTAGAGTAGCCCAATATTCCACCGATACTTGATGTGATACACACATCCCAACCGGCAGCGGTTAGCTTGTCTTTCAACTCGATAGCGACACGGCCCGCTATCGGTTTAACGTCATTGTAGATAATGCCTGCTTTCGGCACACTCAAATATCCAAGTTTAGGCGATGCTCTGTATTCTTTGACACTCCACAGCCGGAAGGCATGGGGATTCTTGGTTCACTGATACACCTTTAAACTGCCTATCCTTTCGGCATTACTTAAACCAAAAACCTGTTCAATTGAACCAAGTTTCGAGCCTAATTTAGACAGCCCCAGAGGGCTTATCTCCCCAAGCTTTAGAGGATTTCTCCCCTTGTTTCCGTGTGCCCCACGGTACGCTTAATTAATAAGTTTTTGACTTTTCTGGTATGGGTGCGCGTTGGCTACCAAGGCTATGAATACCCATGGTTTTCGCCGCCCACTAACCATTATTATTTCCTAGCCAGTCGTATTGGGGTTGGTTATCCATTTGTGCTAGCGGTTATTCTACCTGTGATATTGTTTGATTATACCAATCACCGGAAACTTTCAAGACAAATTTAGAGAATTAAAGCCGTCCTGCAAGGACGGGGCTTTTACTCAAATTTTCGGTAATCCTTACACATATATCCGTTTTGTAATGACTATTGACTATTGGCTTTTGAAGACTGTTTAAAAGGAGTTTTTTTAGGTTTCTGCTTTTTGGTTTTATTTTTCTGGTAATCTAACTCTTTGAGCTTCTTCATTATTCGGCTGAAATACTCTTGTAGATAGCTTTCTAGGGTTGTGGTTTGTTGCGGATCTAAGCCAAAAACTGTGTATACTTCATCCATTGAAGCATTTAACTCTTTACCACTAGCCAATACTTCTGTAAATGCTAGCCTGTCTGCTACGTTCCATCCCCACTGAAAGAACCGCATTAAGCCCCGCACAGCACGCAGCAAGGTTATTGGCATCCGCGTTACTCTGGCGTCTTTTCCAGATAAACGTTCGCACAGGTTGATAATTTCTTCTGCACTCCATGCACGAGTACCAACTACAGGAAAAGCTTGGTTTTGCGTTTCTGGCACACTCAATGCACGGATTGCGAACTTAGCAATGTCCTGAGTATCCATATAGGCGATGGGAGAAGAATTACCAGTCACCCAAACTGGCTGTGATTCCAAAATGGGAATTCCGTACTGACCGATTAATCCTTGCATAAAACCAGCTAGCCGCAAAATGGTGTAATTCAAGCCTGACTCAGCCAAGAAGAGTTCTGTACATCGCTTAATTTCCATTAACGGCACTTCTGGGTATTTATCACCATCTAATATTGAAAAGAAGATAAAACGCTCTACACCTGCTGCTTTTGCTGCTTGAATCAATGCTACTTTGCCGTCCCAGTCCACTTGTTTGATACTCAGTGAATCTGTAGGACGAGATGTTGAGGCATCAATAACTTGGGTTACACCAACTAAAGCTTCCGCTAAGGTATCGGGGTAACGTAAATTTCCCGGTACGAGTTCTGCACCCCATTCTTTGAGAAAAGCTGCTTTTTTACTGCTCCGAACAAGACAGCGTACTTTATATCCCTCATCGATTGCACGACGAGCCACTTGTCTTCCTAAGGTGCCAGTGGCACCGACAATTAATAATGTCATGAGGGTTGTAATAAATTTTAATGTTTTATGAAAATAATGTTATCAGAATAACCTATGCAAACAAAAGTTTACATCTTTTCTCAGAAAATCGTTTGTTATGAACAGACTCATGGGAAAATTGCTGTCCGTTTACCGGACAAGCTTTTTTCCCAGTTAGCGAAAAGTAGGAACGCCAGCTTGGGGCGAACAGAACTTTTCAAGGCAGAGGATAACCTCTTCCCTCTCAATAACCTATTACCGTAGGGATTATTCTTCTGTGCCTTGAATTTTTAGTAACAACGCGCCTAAACCCCAGCCTACGAAGATTAAACCGAAGGACAATAGAGCTGCATTCAAAAGTTCGCCGCCCATTGGTGTGATTCTCCTTATACAAATTAGTGTGTGTAAACTAGGTCTATCAGAAGCTCTTGAATTGTTGCTGTAGGATTAGACCTATGTAAATAATTTTAAACTAGTTTAGCAAGTAATCCCTACTGGTTTGGGGGGCAATCCCTACTGTCATCAGAAGGGAGATGGGGAAATTGAGAAACTTTGACGATCATAATTATGAAGAAATTTTATGT
>NZ_CAXTNP010000173.1:0-11922 GCF_964245575.1 uncultured Nostoc sp.
AACCGCTACTTCGTCGTGAACGATCGCACGACTATTCAAGTGCAAAGTACCCACACCTTGATAACCCGCAACTTGGGTTACATAAACAAACTCCACCTCCGTGGACTAAGATAAAATCAAGGATTTTTAACCCAGGTCAGGGGATTTTGTCTGTATAGCCGCGACTTCTAATACCGCCGTGAAAGCGGAAGTCAAAAATTACTCGTACTGAGCGTAGCCGAAGTAAAAGTCAAACGTTTTGTATATCAAGGCTTTATCAGCGATCGCTTTTAATACAAGGCGATCGCACATAATTATAAATCAGCAACCCCTATGATAGTAATTACATCTGTGCATCCACCCGCAGGTGTTCATCTAATCATCTCACCCCTAGCCTCAAGAAAGTCATGTCAGTTGCTCAAGAATTAGAACCAGCAGAAGATATAATATTTCCACCAGGAGATATATACAGTGACGAACCACCATTGGAAAGTGATTTACATCTACGCCAAATTATTCTGTTATTACAATGCTTAGAATTGTGCTGGCAAAATCGCAATGACTTTTATGCGGCGGGAAATTTGACAATTTACTATAGCCAACGTCAACTTAAATCAGAAGAATTTCGCGGCCCAGACTTTTTTGTGGTGCTAGGATGCGATCGCAAACCGCGCAAAAGTTGGGTAATTTGGCAAGAAGATGGTAAATATCCGAATATCATTGTCGAGTTGCTTTCGCCTTCTACAAAAGCCACAGACAAAGGCTTAAAAAAACAAATCTACCAAGATATCTTTCGCACGCCAGAGTATTTTTGGTTTGACCCCAATAATTTAGAATTTGTGGGGTTTCATTTAGTAGACGCTCATTACCAACCAATAGAACCGAATCCCCAAGGTTGGTTATGGAGTCAGCAGTTAGATTTATATTTGGGTGTGCAGGATAATCAATTACGCTATTTTACGGCACAAGGGCAGTTAGTGCCGACACCGCAAGAATTGGCTGAACAGGAAAAGCAGCGTGCTGAACAAGAGAAGCAACGCGCAGAACGCCTAGCCGCTAAGTTGCGAGAATTAAATATTGACCCTGATAATCTATAAAGACAATTTGTAATTCGTAATTCGTAATACTCGCCTTCTCTACGAGACGCTACGCGAACGGCGAGAAGCAAGCTACGTAATTTGTACTTATTGTTGGTTTAACCAAGTTTCTAAATCAGCAACACTAGAAAAGTCTAGCAATGCTTCTCCTAAATTCTCTAATTGTTCAATTGATAAACCTTGAATTCCCTCGATTAATGATGCATCAATCTCACCAATACGGCGATTGAGTTTACGTATAACTAAACGTTGTTCTCCTTGTTTATTTCCTTCCTGTATAGCTTGTTCTCTATCTCTTTGATAAAGTGGTTCTAGTCGCATAATTAACTCCCTATCATCTGCTTCTAATTCTTGATTTACTCTCAAGTTTTCGCGCAAGTTGTAAACTAATTCAAGAGTTTCTTTCTGGTATGGATAATCTAATGGTAGCGCTTGCAACTCGATAATTGCCTGTGACTGCACACTTCCCCTTCCTAAAAGCCTCAACCATAACGTTTCCGGTGTTTGGGGTAGTTGGTGTATCGCTACAATTGCTGTCCGCAACGCATCTGGCAAAAAATGCACTCCTGATAACCAACCTGCTTTTTGCATAGTTCCAAAGCTAGACAATCTAGTTTCAGATATGGTTGGTGTAAGAACCCACAATTTGGGAATTTCTGAGTCTTGAAGTTTGGTTTTATTTGCTTTTGCTTATCGTCGCAGGAGAGCCTTTACTTCTAATAATTTTAGAATACAGTCGCATATTTCATCGGTAGAAGCTGGATTGCGGTATGGCTCTATAATTGCAGGATGTTCAGCAAATCTTCCTAGCAAACCTAGTATTTGTATATTAGAACTTTGCTGTTTAGCTGGAGTAAATAAAACATCTATTTCTTTGATTCCTGATACTTTTTCTGATGCTTTGACCTCTCCGTAATCTTTTAATAATTCTTCTAGATAGTCTTTGGCAAATTTATCATGTATAAACCTAGTCATTCAATTTCAAGATTTCGGAGGTTCTGGGTTAATGCAAAGTCTTATTATATAGCAGTCTTGAATCATTCGTGATAATAGAAATCACCGAATTCTCAAATAAGTCGGTGATCTGGACACCTTAAATTTTCACAGATACCATTCTAAAAAAGTTAAAAGCAGATTCTATAAGCCTTTTGACTTTTGCGTAGCGGTACTAGGCGGTTAGAGCATTTTCATCTGATATTTTATCTGTATTAGATTTCAAGCGTGTCAATCTGCTTTTACGAATACGTTCGCTGTCTCGAACGCCACCTGCAAGTTCATATTCATCGCTGTTTTTGCCGTACTTGAAACCAACCCCAGTCAGCATTTTGTCTGAAACCTGACTTAAGGTTTTTTCCATCTCATCCAGCTTTTTTCTAGAAGAGTCAATCATAGCTATAGCAGCGTTATAATCATCAAGCATATTGTGAAAGTTATCTATTAATTGAGTCAGGTTTTGCAAGTTGTAAGTATCATCAAAATTGATATTTGGATCGATAGCTTTCAGTCCGGCAACTCTAAACTCAGCTTTTGTTAGAATCCGGGAACTACGTTTTCTTCGAGACATAATATTTACACCTTTAAAAGCTTTACAAAGCTATTTTGTCTCAATTAACCTGTATTCTGGTTCAGCAAAAAGCACATTTTTCTTAGTAAAAGTTTTTATTCATGTCCGTGATTTCTCGGAATTTAATCACGCAAAATTGATTTTCAGGGAAATAATATTATGTTTAAGTTGTACGAAAACTACAATGTTGTTGTATGAGCGTAGGCATAGCCCGTCGTAGACATCGCACTTTTAGGTTCTAGTACCCTGCACGTTCGCTCTTAGCGTTCTCGCAGAGTAGCCGCTACGCCTCTATGGATGCAATACACAATAGGGCAAATAAAAAGCTCATTGGTGTCAACTTAACGTGAAACCCTTGTCAAGACCTGAAATTGAGTTCATTCACTTACCATTACTTACCGCGTCACCCTACCCCAGTTTTGTCTAAAGCCAAAATCGCCCTTCCCCTTGGTAGTTGACACTTATGAGCATTGCTGTGCCCCTACAAATGATCTGTATTCTATGCAATTGAGAACCGCTATGAGCGATCGCTGTAACTTTAAGGCTTAATGTTGTAACCTTAAGGCTTAATGTTCTAGCTATAAGGCTTAATGTTGTAACTTTAAGGCTTTATGTTCTAATCTTAAGCCTTAATGTTCTAGCTTTAAGGGTTAATGTTATAACCTTAAGGGTTAATGTTGTAACCTTAAGAGTCAACCTTGTAACATTGATGACCAAAGTTTGTTGGTGAGTGCAATCATCGCTACATAGTGTATATTGTTGATTTACAGCGATCGCAGAGTTTGAAAAGATTTCAAGATGGAAGTTTCACCAGCTTGTTTTGTGTTGGGGTCTAAATCCCCAGACGCTCTCTAGGAGACGCTGCACTATCACAAAACGTAATTGCGAATGGGCGAAAAAGCGAATTGCGAATTGGAGTAGAGATGATGCCTAATTGCTTCTCGCAATTCCCCCCACTGAATCACGAGAAGCACCCACATCCGGCCCGGCTGCTTTGAGAACTTCGCGGGTTGTACCAAATAAACTATAAAGAGAGTTCATCGCTTCTCGTACCAAACCCTGGTCAACTTCTAATGGTTGCACAGCAATGCGTGTCACCAATTCCACATAAAGCGACCAAGCCGCCTTCTTTTGTGTGGTGTCAACTTTCTAAGCCATCGAACCAATGCTAAAAGGCAGACTTACAGATACAGTCTCTAAGGAAAGGCGATCGCGCATATATAGGATTCATATTTGATTGCGTGAAATACACGTAGGGTGCGTTATGCCTTTGGCTAACGCACCATCAGATAGTTTGGTGCCGTACTCTTGGCGATAACACACCCTACATATACTTAAATTTTTTCATAAATCAAATCGGATTCCTATATATTTATAGTAAATTTAACTAATAATTCTAATTATAGTAATTAATGTTACTAGTCTAAAAATTGTTCAGAATTAGTGACTATAATCTCAGTATTTAACCTAAACTTTTATGGTAACATCTAGATATTTTTAACTATTTTAGATAGAATAATAAATTTGTTCGTTGCATCACCTTCCTTTGTATATGCCCAAAACTTACACCGTAGAAATTGATCACCAAGGCAAAATTCATACCTTGCAAGTTCCTGAAAATGAAACCATCTTATCAGTTGCCGATGCTGCTGGTTTGGAACTGCCGAGTTCTTGTAATGCAGGTGTTTGCACAACTTGCGCCGGTAAAATAAGCCAGGGAACTGTGGATCAAACTGATGGTATGGGCGTTAGTCCAGATTTGCAAAAGCAAGGTTACGTATTGCTTTGTGTTGCCAAACCCCTTTCTGATTTGAAACTTGAGACAGAAAAGGAAGAAATAGTTTATCAGTTGCAATTTGGTAAAGGCTAATAATCAGTTATCAATATATAGCGGTTCTCGACCCAGTGAGGTACAATTTTGACCTCTCTCCTAAAAGGAGAGAGCCTTTGAATTGTTCCCCCTTCCCGCTTCGGGAAGGGGGTTAGGGGGTTAGGTCTATTTGCATACTTGTACCTCACCTGATTGAAAATGCCTATATGGTTTAGATTATTGATAAATGCTCACTTAACATTACCAAATCTGATAAATTACATAAGTATTTCATCGCAACTGATATCAGCTATTCTAGAAATTACAAATCAACAGGATTGACCAAGATGACGACTCATTTTATTACCGCAGAAATTGATTTACAAGAAACTCCCGCAGAATTACTAGAAGTAATTGAAACAGAGTTAAAAAAACAAGGCGAACCCCTGCGTTGGGCAATTACCTCTGTAGATGTTGACGAACAAAAAGCTACAGTTGAAGCTGTGGTGACTACAGTCAAGAGTTAGGAGTCATTCAATTTTAAATTTTGGGTCGCACCTTTGGTGCGCTGGAAGCGCAACTTGGATTTTAGATTGTTCCTTAAATCTAAAATCCAAAATTGGCACAGTTAGAAGTTTAATTGATTGAACATAAAAGAGGAGGTTTCCTTGCGTTTTTTCCTCTGTATTGTGCTGGTATTGGGCATATTTTTTCGTTTTACTCACCTTGACTATAAAGTGTACTGGTATGATGATGCCATCACATCTCTGCGAGCTTCTGGTTATACTGAAGAAGAAGTTGTTCAACACTTTTTTGAAAAGTCAGTAGTTAGTGTAACGGAACTCCAGCGATATCAGCACCCTGATGGAACAAGAAGCGTTATTGATGTAGTCAAAAGCCTAGCCAAGGAAGATCCGCAGCATCCGCCTTTATACTACAGTTTGGCACATTTTTGGTTCCAGAGTATTGGTAGTTCAGTAACATTAGCTAGGTTGTTACCTGCACTTCTTAGTCTGCTAGTATTCCCATGCGCTTATTGGCTGTGTCAAGAGCTATTTGTTGAAACAGGCATTTTCGCTTCAAACTTGCCTACATGGTTAACTATAGGATTAATTGCTGTCTCGCCATTTCATGTACTTTACTCTCAGGAATCAAGACAATACAGCCTATGGACTGTAACTACTTTACTTTCAACCGCAGCTTTACTGTGGGCAATACGACTAAAAACTAGAATTAGCTGGGGTATTTATGCACTTACTCTAATACTAAACCTTTATACGTTTCTTCTGGCTGGACTGGTGGCGATCGCTCATGGTATTTATATCATGGTTATCTATGGGTTTCGCCAGCGACAGATTCTTAAAAGTTACCTTGTAGCATCTCTGTTAGGTTTCATAGTTTTTCTTCCTTGGGCTTGGGTTGTCATAATTAATCAATCTCAAGCCAATAAAGGTCTGAATTGGGCATCGATTTACACTCTTAAAAACTCAGAACTAAGGGATATCTGGATTCAGCACCTTGGTCGGCTCTTTTTTGATGTTAATCAAGAATCCTGGGATTTTTATGTGCATCAAGTGTTGTTACTCTTGATCCTATATGCTTTTTATTGCATTTGTCGTCAAACACCCATATCAGTTTGGTTATTGATTATCCTTCTGACTTGTGTTAGCACATTGCCTTTAATGATGCCAGATTTAATTTACGGAGGAATACGCTCCGCACACGCACGATATCTAATTCCTAGCTTATTAGGAGTACAACTAGCTGTTGCTTACTTGCTAGGAAGAAATTTAGCTAATCCTCCGTTAAAATATTGGCATCAAAAATTTTGGCAATTACTCTTAGTTATCCTAGTTTTGGGAAGTATTTTGTCCTGTGCTGTCAATGCTCAAGCAACAACTTGGTATAATAAAGTTCACAATGGGGAAAATATTGCTATTGCAAAAGTTGTTAATCAGACAACTCATCCTCTTTTAATTAGCGATGCAGTAGTGGGTCATATTTTATCTTTAAGCTATTCACTTAACCCAAATGTAGAAGTACTCCTCCAACCTTCCAGGATATTTAAAGTTTATCTACCACCAGTTGAAGAATTAGAGCGCTTTAGCGATGTTTTTTTATACCGATATAATCCTAGTAAGGTCTGGCTGAAGGAATTAGCAAAACAGCAAAATTATAAATTTGAACCTCTTGTATTTGGATTTGCTAAATTCGCAAAAGACCGACCTGCGCTTTGGAGAGTTACTCCTATTTTAAAAAAACTAGAGCAGCAAAGCTAGTACAGTACAGCGTAAATAAATATACCCTTCGGGTTCACTAGTCGCCTGACGCCACATGCTCTACTTGGGGAGACCCCAAGACCGCAGTGGCTCCGGAGGGTTTCCCTCCCGCAGCGCTGGTTCACCATTTCAAATGGCGCAAGAAGCTCAGAATACAATTCTCTTGAATGCGTGACTTTTGACTTACCCAAAGGGGTTGACTTCCGCCTTGCGGTACTAGCTATCAAGCACAAGAAATAACTAACTCGATATGCAACGTCCATACACTGCTATCTTAATTGTACCAACTGGCGTTGGGGCTACCATTGGGGGTTATGCAGGAGATGCTTTACCTGTCGCCAAAGTTATAGCACAGGTTTGCGATCGCCTAATTACTCACCCCAATGTCCTGAATGGCGCAAGTTTGTATTGGAATCTTCCAAATGCTTTCTATGTTGAAGGTTACGGGCTTGACAAATTCGCCTCTGGATGCTGGGGTTTACGTCCAGTCCGCACCAACAAGGTAGGTTTGCTTTTAGACCAAGCCATTGAGCCAGAGTTGCGGCTACGACATATACAAGCAGCAGATGCAGTCAGAGCAACTCTAGGATTGACCCTAACAGATTATGTAATTACAGATGCACCATTAAATGTAGAATTACGGTCTACAGCATCGGGAGCGAGTTGGGGAACAATTGGCAACCCGGATAGCTTATTACGGGCAGCTGAGATATTAATTAAGAAAGCGGGAGCAGAAGCGATCGCAGTTGTTGCCCGTTTCCCCGATGATATGGATGAGAAAGCAGTACAGAAATATCGCCAAGGTGAAGGCGTAGATTCTTTAGCTGGTGCAGAAGCCGTAATTAGCCATTTGCTAGTGCGAACCTTTCAAATTCCTTGCGCCCATTCTCCCGCCCTTTTGAGTGAACCTGCACAACCTAATTTATCTCCCCGTTCCGCCGCAGAAGAATTGGGCTATACCTTTTTACCGTGCGTCCTGGTCGGATTAAGTCGTGCCCCACAATTTATAATAGAGAAAAGACAGATTGCATCACAGCAAGAAGATATTTGGGTAGATGAAGTCGATGCTGCGATCGCACCTGCAACTGCTTGTGGTAGCAGTGCCTTACTGAGTTTAAGCCAAAGACGATGCCAAATAATTACAGTAGAAGAAAATAAAACTCTGATAAAAGTTCCTCCCCAACACTTGGGGATCAAATTTATACAGGTAAACTCATATTTAGAAGCAGTGGGTGTATTAGCAGCACACAAAGCAGGCATCAATCCCGACGCTCTCCGTCCCAAATTATTACCTTTGCAGTCAATTAGTCATTAGTCATTCTCCCCCTGCCCCCAAAAAACCCGTGATTGAACAACAAAAGCAAAAGCCAGAAATTCCATACCTGACGCGCATCCAAATACTTGGGGCGATGGGAGCGACTGCAATCATTTTGTTGATAGTCGCCAAACTTTCGTTATACCTTGGCAACTTTTCCCTACTTTCTTGGGACTTGAACCAAAGAGAGTTGCTGTTTGGTATAGGGTTAGGAATCGCCATCACCGCGTTAAGTGGCGTAGTTTATCGCGTTTGGACTGCCTATCGTAAAAGTGCAGATTATTATCTAGAAGTGGTACTGAAGCCCTTAGCCTTAGCAGACTTAATTTGGCTGGGGTTACTACCGGGGTTGAGTGAAGAATTATTATTTAGAGGTGTAATGCTGCCAGCTTTAGGCTTGGATCATCTGGCTGTCATTGTATCTAGTCTTTGCTTTGGCATCTTGCATTTTAGTGGTTCCCAACAATGGCCTTATGTGATTTGGGCAACAATTGTCGGGATGATATTCGCATATAGTGCCCTGCTCACTGGCAACTTATTAGTGCCGATTGTCGCTCACATTATTACCAATTGGATTTCTAGCTATTTCTGGAAAATGTCGCAATTACGGCAATTAAAAAATAAATTTTGAGCCAAGTAGGGATTAATGCGTAGGCTAGCAAGAACCCCAGGCATCGCACACTATCAACCATAGAATAAATTACGTGGTTTGAGCGCTCTGGCTAGATGCTTTTTGTGCAATAGTTTTTAAGCGAGTCGCTCTGCTTTTACGGATACGCTCACTTTTGCGAACTCCACCTGCCATCTCATATTCGCGGCTATCTTTGCCGTATTTAAAGCCAATTCCCATAAGCATTTTCTCAGAGAAAGTGCCCAAGATTCGTTCTAACTCTTCAATTTCTACTTTGGAAGAGTCAATAGTGCTGAGAGTGGTGTTATGAGCTTCTATCTTGGTGCGTAATTGCTCAATTAGTTCTGTCAGACTTTTTAAGTTGTAAGCATCCCCAAGATCCAGATTAGCATTAATTGATTTAAGTCCAGCGAATCTTAACTCAGCACTTTCTAAAACGCGGGATGTACGTTTTCTCAAAGACATAGATTTAGTTCCTTGTAACATTTATACAGTTACTATGCCCTACTGTAAATGCATTCTGGTTCCGCAATATCCACATAAAATTGTATTTTTTCTGACGTAATTACTGGTAAATTCTCTTAATTTATCTGAAGCGTCTATAGCGATCGCTTGTAAGAAAGCGGGTATGCCGTTGGAGAACTCGTAGAGTAGCCGCTATAGGTCTGTCTATGTATACAATACACTCTCACCTCTCTTCAAGGCTAGCAGGAAAAGGGTTAGAGATTAGGTCTGTATTGAACTCAACCCAGAAGCGCTATATTTTAATTACAGCTTGAGCATTGATAACTACAGAAGAAGTTGTATTAACCACAGCTTGAGCATTTATAACCCCAGAAGAAGTTCTATTAACTACAGCTTCAGCATCTATAACCACAGCTTAAATTGTATTAACTACAACTTCAATTTTACTTATACTATCTTGAGTATTTATAATTACTGCTTAAAGTGTATTAACTACAGCTGAAATTTTACTTATAACATCATAAGCGTTTGTAACTACAGCTTCAATTTTAATAAATATCGCTTAAATTGTATTTAATACAACTTAAGCTATATTTAGATATTATGATTTTTTTGTAAGCCGTGTTTGTGCAATGTCTAGCGGTGTCACGTAGCTCTGTCGTACCCCTTGCCTACGGCACGCTTTGCGTAGCAAGATCCACGAAGTGATACGGGGATCTTGCTACGCAAAGCCTTTCATAGAGAAGTGCGGGCTATGACGCTCGTTCGCCTTTGGCGTCTCCCCTTCTCACATTGGGAGAGGCTAGCGCCAAGGGAGAAGACTCGCTAACGCTTCTCTACAAGACGCACTCGCGTTCGCTATCGGCGTCGCAGCTAGAGACATTTTTAGTCAATTAGACTATAATACATACATTTAATACCAATTCACGAAAACTCTGATATATTATATAGATTTATGGTAGGGGCATGGCATTGCCCATTAGTGTCAACAAAAGCCTAGAAATAGCTAAACTGTTGGCTTCCTCACCTGCGCTGAACTAAAGTTATTTGCTCATAGCTAAAGTCTAGTGAAGTAGAGTAAATATTCTTGGGGATACTTAGTAATCTTTAAATTACTTTTGCTATTAGCAAGGAACTTCAGTTCCTTGCGGGACATAATTTTTATGTTAAGTTGACAACAATGAACATTGCCATGCCCTGACCAACGTATTTGTATGATTTTTTAAACTGAAATTGTATAAACCCCAACTCCTTCCCGCACTTCGTGCCCCTACGCAAATGTAAGGAGAGCAAGTAGTAAGCTTCTCTTTTGTCAAGAGCCTTAAAAAGCGACAAAAGCGTTATGAGGCATGACGGAGGTTAGTGCCTCAAAATACTCCTGAAAGCCAGTCCTTGTTTAATAACTTTTGTGTAGAATTTGGTAGAGACGTTATTTACTTGATTCTCAATTGCAGCAATCCAGGTTTCATTTATGAATCAGTCTTTTTCTCAAAACCAAGCAAGACGAAATCGTGAACAAAGGCTGTGGCAACAAAAATGGAGTTTAAAGACTAAAGCAATTGTTTGGGCACTAAGCATTAGTATTGTTCCTGTGGTTGCAATTGGAACAGCTACTTACTACTATGGCATTAATTTAATTACCAAACAAATTCCGCAAGTAAGACTTGAGAGTGCAGCAAGTTCAACAGAAACTGAACTGGCTCTACAGAGACAATTGTCACTCTTATTAACTGGTATGGGAGTAACAGCAATTTTAACAGGTGCGATCGCTGTTTTTGTGACTAATCGAGCTATTAGTCGAGTCAGGAAAGCTGCGGCAATTTCTAATAGTATCAAAAACAAGCTACGTCCAGACAGTGAGTTTACTCAATATTTCATCGCTAGCGAAGATGAATTAGTGATCTTAGAGAGAAACATAAACTTATTCACAGAGTTGCTTTCAGTTTTGATAAAGGAGAAAGAAGCCGAAGCTGATTACTCCCAATTATTAATTAAAATTACGCGATGGGTTCGAGAATCATTCAATGAAGCAGATGTTCTTAAAACTACCTCAGAAGAAATTCGTAAAGCTTTAAGCATTGACCGCGTAACCATTTTTGGCTTCAACTCCGATTGTAATGGAACCTTTATCGCCGAGTCAGTAGCACCTGGTTTACCAAAAATATTAGGGGTTACAGTCTCTGAGCCTGGGTTTGAGGCAGGGTATGTAGAAAAATACCAGAATGGTTCCATCCATGCTATTGATAATATCTATCAAGCCGATTTAAGTGATGATGATATTGAATTACTAGAGCAATTTGCTGTCAAATCTAATTTAGTAGCACCTATTCTTAAAGGCAAACAGCTATTCGGTTTATTGATTGCACACCAGTGTTCTAGAATTCGCTTTTGGCAGCAGTCTGAAATTGATTTGTTGGCTCAGATAGCTATACAACTAGGATTCGCCCTTGACTACACAAAGCTTCTAGAACAGGTTGATACAAAGGCAGATGAAGCTCAGGTATTTATCGAAATTACCCGCAGCATTCGCCAATCCCTTAACGAAGAGGATGTCATTAAAACCACCGTGGAAGAGGTTCGCAAAGCACTGAGTACTGACAGAGTGCTGGTTTATAGCTTTAACCCTAATTGGTCTGGAACTGTAATTGCAGAATCAGTGGTTCCAGGTTATCCCAAAGTTTTGCGGTCTGAAATCCAAGACCCATGTTTCGCTCAGGACTATGTAGAAAAGTATCAGTCTGGTCGCGTTCAAGCTACAAATAACATTTATGAAGCTGGTTTG
>NZ_CAXTNP010000173.1:12022-17499 GCF_964245575.1 uncultured Nostoc sp.
ATAGCGATGCAAGTAGGATTTACTCTCGATCATGCTAGGCTTTTACAAGCGTATCAAGTTACTGAAGCGAACTCTGGTAAATAGCTTTGTGGAAGAGGATGCAATCCGCTCCGGATAAACACGGGAGAAAAAAGAGTTATTGTCCAATAATTCTTTCTCCCCTTGCCTCCCCTGCCTCGAGAAATTTCCTTAACCCAAGTGTATTGAGCTTAGTGTAGTTTTTGACGAAGAAGCTGCTAGAGCGATCGCTAATGGTAAAATTCGATGTTCCTGAATTTGAATCCGGGCGTGGAGTGTTTCTGCTGTATCATCCGGCAATACTGGTACTGCGGCTTGCATTAATATTGGGCCACTGTCCATTTCTAAACAAGCTATATGCGCTGTACAACCAGTAATTTTTACCCCAGATGCTAAGGCTTGTTCTACAGCATGGATTCCCTTGAAACTAGGTAACAAACTAGGATGGATATTGATAATTTTATCAGGAAAGGCATCCATGAAAACTGATGTTAACAATCGCATCCAACCTGCTAAAATCACCCATTCCACATCATAGTGCTGCAATGTCTGTACAATTTTCTGATCAAATTCTTCTCGATTTTGATAGTTGCGGTGATTCAATAAAACAGCTTCTACACCTCGATTAGCTGCTCTTACGGCTGCTTTCGCCGAGGGGTTATTGTAAATTAAAACTTGAATTTGGGCATTTAGCCGCCCATCTTGGATAGCTTGGGCAACTACATCAAAATTGCTGCCATTCCCAGAAGCCATAATTCCCAATTTTAAAGGGGCGACTTGTTGGCAATCGCTAATGCTGGGAGAAACCAAGCTCAGGGTAGAATCAGGGCAAAGGGTCATAACAGCTAAGAGGAAAAATTATAGATAGTAAAGGGGACTGGGGACTGGGGATTAGGGATTGGGGATTGGGGATTGGGTGTCAAATCGGTGAGGGTCAAACCTGGAAACTTCGCCAAATCTAGCTTATACGTTAAGTTGACACCTATGAGCATTGCTGTGCCCCTACCGTGTGGTCTATTTACCTAAAAATAGGTGTAAATTTTGCTGGAAAGATTTAGCTCATAACTAGTCCAATTGATATAGGTGATATTCTAAAACTTAGTATGAAGAAAACAACACACAAATTAAAGCCGCATAAGATTTGATCGCAGCATAGGTAAGTTAAATGGCGAAGGTAGCGTTGCTGATTGGAGTCAGTGAGTATGAACCAGGGCTGAACCCCTTACCCAGTGCAGTTAGAGACATAGAAGCAGTGTACGAGGTACTGCTGCATCCAGACATGGGTGGATTTGCTGCATCAAATATTACTCTGCTAAAAAATCCTGAGCGACAAATTGTAGAAATGGCGATCGAAATGCTGTTCTCCGGTCGGCACAGGGATGATTTGCTGCTACTGTACTTTTCAGGACACGGCATCAAAGACGATCGCGGTAGGCTGTATCTGGCGACTCGCAACACCAGTAAGACGCAGCAGGGCGAATTGATTCGCTCAACGTCGGTGTCTGCCAATTTTATTCACGATCGCATGAGCGAAAGCCGCTCGCGGCGGCAGGTGATAATTCTAGATAGCTGCTTTAGTGGCGCGTTTGCTGAGGGGATGTCTGCCAAAGATGATGGCACGATTGACATCCGGGAGCAGTTGGGCGGTGAAGGACGAGCCGTATTGACTTCTTCTACTTCAACTCAATATTCCTTTGAGGAACAAGGGCAAGATTTATCGATTTACACTCGTTTTTTGGTTGAAGGTATCAAATCGGGAGAAGCCGATCGCGATCAAGATGAATTTATCTCCATTGATGAACTCCATGAATACGCCAGTCAGAAGGTGCGAGAACTTCAACCGGCGATGAAGCCGGAAATCTATGCAATTCGAGAAGGCTTTAAAATTCGACTGACAAAGGTGGCTCCGGGCGATCCCAGACAGCGATATCGTAAAGAGGTAGCGCGATTTATTCATCGAGGCGAAATTTCTCTTGTTGGTCGTCGCACATTAGATTATCAGAGGACTCGCTTGGGATTGGAGACAACTGAGGCCAAGGTGATCGAAGATGAGATATTAGAACCGTACCGCAACGAGTTCCGCGAAAAACTCCAGCAGTATCAGCAGGTGTTTACCGAACTACTAGAGCGAGACGAGACAATTACCGATAGCGATCGCCACGATCTGCAAAATCTCCAGCAAATTTTGGGGCTGCGGAATGAGGACACGATGCCGATTGAGGCACTAGTGACTGCACGGTTTAAGACGCATCAGCAAAACCTGCAAATATATCAGCAGGAGTTTACAACGGCACTGCGACAGGAGTTTCCCCTGAGTGCAGCAAGCCGCGATCGCTTACGGCAAACCCAGCAGCAATTAGAGCTTGCGAATGGGGATATTGCCGCGATAGAATCTCAGATTACGGCTGAGGTAGAGGCATATCACCAGAAACTCCAGGACTACCAACGGCTGTTTTTTACTGCCACGCAGCAGGAATATCCTCTCAGCAAGGCAACCCGGAATAATTTACGCCAACAGCAGCAACGCTTGGAATTGACGGATGTAGATGTTGCACCAATTGAAGCGCAAATCACAACACAGATTGAAAGCTATCATCAAAAACTTCAGCAGTATGAGCAAGCGTTTGTGAAGGCGACGCAGCGCCAGCATTATCCAGATGAGGTGACGCAAAAGCAGTTGCAGCAAACCTGGCAGACGTTGGGATTGAGTGAAGGGGATGTGAGAGCGATCGAGAGGCGGATTAATGCGGAGATTGCAACGCATCAAGCAAACTTGCGGCAATATGAGCAGGAGTTTACAGAAGCTGTTGGGCAAGAATATCCGCTCAGTGCTTTCAAACGCTCTCAACTAACGCAACGTCATCAAGCGTTGAATCTGAATGCTGAGGATGTGACTGCAATTGAAAATCCAATTGTTACTGCGATCGAGGAACATCGGCACAAGCGGCAACAGTATGAAGAGGTGTTTAGAGAGTCGATGCAGTTTGAATATCCTCTTAGCGATACAACTCGTGAAGAACTTCAGCGTTTTCAACAAATTTTAGAACTAAATGATGCGGAAATAGCTGCACTTGAAGTAATTATTATTCAATCATCTTCAGAAGGAGAATACCGGAAAGAGCAAGAGAGAATCAGACAGCAACAAGAGACAGAACAACAAGAAGCTGTACGACTAAAGCAGCAGGAGGCAGAGAAACAACAACAAGAAGCTGTACGACTGAAGCAGCAGGATGCAGAGAAACAACGGCAGCAAGAGGAAGCAGAATCTCGCCAACAATTACAGCAGTATATTCAGCAGCCAAGCCGTACTCAACCCACTCAATCGACTCAAGAGCGAACCACTCAACCGACTCAAGAGCGAATAACCCGACAAAAGTTTTTGAAGTGGGCTGGCTTGGGAGGTGTAAGTTTGGTGACAGCAGTAATAGGTCATGAAATTTTTAAGGGTCAATCACCGACACCTGAATCTACTAATCAACCTGCTAATAAATTGACACCTATTTCTGTAGCTGAACCTAAATATATTCCCCCTACTAAAGAAGCGTCTAAAGCATTGGGATTACCCTTGTGGACGGTTGAGTTTGAAACGGTAACGGTAGATAAAAAGGGACAGGTAATTAAACGAGATCCTAACAAACAAGCTAAGTTCTTTAAGGAGGACTTAGGCAAGGGCATAACTCTGGAGATGGTTGAGATTCTTGCTGGTTCATTTAAGATGGGTTCGCCACCTGGTGAAAATGATCGAACCGAAAATGAAGAACCACAGCACGCTGTAAATGTGCCTGCTTTTTTTATAGGCAAGTTTCAAGTGACTCAGGAACAGTACCAGCAAATAATGGGTAGCAATCCCTCCAACTTCAAGGGAGCAAAACGTCCTGTAGAGAAAGTGTCCTGGAATGAAGCAGTAGAATTTTGCAAAAAGCTGAGTCAAAAGGCTGGGCGTAAATATCGCCTACCTAGTGAAGCAGAGTGGGAATACGCCTGTCGTGCAGGAACAACGACACCATTTCACTTCGGCGAAACCATTACGACTGAGTTAGCCAACTACGATGGGAATTACACCTACGCTTCTGCACCAAAGGGCAAATATCGTCAAGAAACAACAGAAGTAGGAAGTTTTCCACCCAACGCCTTTGGATTATACGACATGCACGGGAATGTCTTGGAGTGGTGTCAAGATACTTGGCATGACAGCTATAAAGGAGCGCCTAGTGATGGAAGTGCATGGATAGATAATAATCAATATCGAATGCTGCGGGGCGGTTCCTGGATCAGCGATCCTAAGGTCTGCCGTTCCGCGTCCCGCAACGGCGTCAATTGGGCGGAGCGCGTCAACATCAGCAACATTATTGGTTTTCGTGTTGTCTGCGCGGTTGGGAGGACTCTTTAGCCCTTGATACTTTAGCTCTTTTGCCCTTTGCCCTTATTTTCTTTACCCTTTTTGAGTGTAGCGGAGCGGAACGATCTAATTTTTTTCAAAAATAGGACTTACAAAGACTCCAAGTAGAGATAATTATGAACCAAAAGCTTATGCAAGCGATCGCCTGTGGGAAAGTGCGATCGCACTCATATAGAATGTCGGCATATAAGAGATTTGTCTTGAGCGATCGCACCTGTTGGGCTTTGAGATTAAGCTAGTATATTAGTAGGAATTATTTTTGCTACTAAATGGTAGGAATATGAATGTAGAAAAACTCTCTATTTCCTTATCATCATCTTTAGTGGAGTTTGTCGAAAATTACAAGCGCAATAAAGGATGTAAATCTCGTTCTCAAGTAATTGAAGAAGCATTAGAATTGCTGCGAAACCGAGAATTAAAGATAGCTTATCGAGAAGCGTCTGCTGAAGTTGATAACGATTGGGATGTGACAGTGGCAGATGGTTTAACAGATGAAACGTGGTGAGGCAGCGCGTTGCGGGGGTTTCCCCCGTTGTAGCGACTGCCGAACCCGTAAGGGTGATATTTATTACGCAAATCTTAGTCCGGTGATGGGTTCAGAAATGGGTAAACGTCGTCCAGTGCTAGTTGTTAGTAATGATATAAGTAATAGTGCTGCTACCACCGTAACAATTTTACCGCTTACTTCTAATGTGAACCGTGTTTATCCCTTTGAAGTTTTGCTTAATCCAGAGGTTAGTGGTTTAACGAAGCCTTCTAAAGTACAGGCGCAGCAAGTGCGAACAATTTCTAAGCAACGAATTACTGGTGAAGTATTAGGTAGTTTAAACGAAGAGATGATGGTACTAATTGATGCGGCGTTAAAATTGCATTTGGGATTGGTTTGAGTTTGCAGAAAAATAGCGATGCCTACGGCGGTAAACTAGGTAGTAACCAAGAAAATACACACTTGAGCAAGTATGCACAAAACTTAGCTTAAGTAAAGACTTCAACTATAAATAATTATGAACAAAGAGCTTACCCAAGCGATCGCCTCAGAAGTTCAGCTATTCCACAGCAT
>NZ_CAXTNP010000174.1:0-17304 GCF_964245575.1 uncultured Nostoc sp.
GGGACTGGGGACACAACGACTGCGCTCAGTGCATCGCTCTTTACTGGGGACTGGGAATTGGCAAGAGGTAAGATAGCAAAGCTGAATTCTGCCCACCTCTAACCTTGTGCATCTTCCTGTCCCCAGTCCCTAATCCCTAGTAAAGAGTCCCCAATTCACCTTGTAATTCTCCGCATATAATTTCCCCACAATTGAGCTGCTTGAGCGCTGCTACCATATGTAGGGGAATTATTGTCGTTTCCCAACCAGACACCAGTTACAAGCCGCCGACTGGGGATAAAACCGATGAACCATAAGTCAACGTTTTTATCAGTCGTGCCTGTTTTCCCAGCTTCCCCCAGTCCAATCGCAGCACTACGCCCAGTACCTCTTGTGATGACGCCACGCATCAAACTAGTCATCTCATCAGCTACACCATTTGGTAGCACTCGTTTGTTGGCATCTGGATCTTGGTCGAAGGAGTAGATTACACGGCAAGTTTTGATATCCTTGCGATCGCGGCAATCACCACTGTCTAAAATTCGGTTAATCGCATGGGGAGGATTTCGTACACCACCATTACCAATAGCGCCAAAAGCCCCAGTCATCTCCAAAACATTGACTACACTTTGACCTAGTACCAAGCCAGGAACTGGATCAAGGGTTGACTTTATTCCCAAATTCTGTGCCATTGCCACCACTTTATTCAGCCCGATTTCTCTGGCAACTCGCAGGGCAATGGGATTTTCTGAAAGAGCAAGCCCCGTGGCAATATCTAAAGAAGCGCCAGCACCAGCACGACAGGGTTTATAAGTAAAGCCTTGCCAAGTTAAAGGAGCGCAAGAATAATTTTTTGATTCTGGAATTCCCTGTTGAATAGCAGCTGTGTAAGCAAAGATTTTGAAGGTGGAACCTGGTTGTCTTTTGGCTTGAACAGCACGATTGAACTGACTTTTTCTGTAATCAGTCCCGCCCACCATTGCCAGGATACTACCTGTACTAGAGTCAAGAGTGACTACCGCCCCTTGAGAAAAATTAAAATTTCTACCAGCGTTGTTCACTGAATTATTCAATGCTGCTTCTGCTTGGCTCTGTATGGCTGGATCAAGCTTGGTTTCAATAATATAATTTCCTTCTCTTGCTGCTCCCTCCCCCAAGATTGATTCAAGTTCGGAGAAGACGTAACTGTAAAAATAAGGAGCGATCGTCTTAGCTTGCTGTTCACAGACTTTAGGACTAATTTGCACAGTGGAGCGTCTAGCTCGGTTCGCATCCTCAGGTTTAATTTTGCCCATCTCCAGCAACCGCTTAATCACGCGATTCCGGTATTCAGCTGCTTCTAGCTTATTTGGACTATCCCCACAAAAATCGAAAGCGTTGGGAGCAGGTAAAATTCCTACCAATGTTGCTGCTTCTGCCAAAGTTAATTCTTTAGCCGGCTTTTCAAAGTAATACCGAGATGCATCCTCAAACCCAGAGGTATCTCCCCCCAAAAAAACCCGATTTAAGTACATCAGCAAAATATCATCTTTGCTGTAAAAGGTTTCGAGCTTTAAGGCGACAACTGCCTCCCGCAATTTGCGGCCAAGGGTATCCTGTCTGCCTACATACTCACGGAACAAACTGCGGGCAACTTGCTGGGTTACAGTGCTGGCTCCTTGTTGCACATCCCCACTGCGGCTATTGATCAACACGGCTCGTAAAATCCCCACAGGATCAACCCCAAAGTGCCAGTAATAACGACTATCCTCTGAAGCCACCACCGCAGCAGGCAAATAAGGGCCAAATTCCTCTAATCGCTTCATATCTACATGAGAGGTTGTCCGAGGCTCTCTCAGAGGAGTGGCTCCATCACGGGCGTAAACAACTACAGGGGCGCGTGTAGCTGTAGGTAGGGGTTTAACTTGAAATTTTAGCCATTCGACGCCAATTACTAACGCTAACAGGGCACTAGTACCGCCGACGCCATAAGCTGTCCAACTTGCAGCTTTGACATACCAGGCTGGTGGATCGACGTATTGCAACCGCACAGAAGCGGCGAGTTCTGGGGGACCCAGAGTCAGAATATCGCCGTGACGCAGTTCTAGGGAATTGACACGACGCTTGCCACGATAAATGCCATTGGTAGAGTTTTCGTCTTTGATAACGAAAACTGGTGTGCGTTGACTAGAATTCCGCGATAGCGACAGGTGAATTTGGCTGACAACAGGGTTACGGATGACGATATCGCTGGATTTGGAGCTACGACCTAGAATATAGCGATCGCCCAACAGTGGATATACCTCTGCTTTATCCGCCCCCGCATCCTGCACCCAGAGTTCCGGTACTTTAGCATTAGGCTTGAGCGCCAATTTAGAAAAATCGACCCTAGCTTGAATAGTATGTACCGCTTGAGTCAGTTGACCTAGTAACGTTTGTGGCTTGTGAGGGGGTTGAGGAGAACTCATCGGCTATTTACATCACATTTTTTAGTGAAGAATCGGGCGAATTACAATTGAGATGTTAGTCTTTCATCATTTTACTCAATAAGCCAAAGCATAAATTATCTATACGGAATTTTTTAAGCTAATTTATACTTAATTTTAACTCCCTATTAAAACTTCTTTGTTGTTTTTGTCACTTACTTTCAGGAAACAATTATTTATACATTTTCAAAGCTTTATACAATTTACTCTTAATTCTACTAATTACAAAAAAATACTTCATCTTTTTGTAATATTAAATACTCAGAAACACTAAATAGCAGATTTAATTTTTACCAATTTACATATCCACATATTGCGAAACAAACCTAAATATCTTCATTTAGGAAGATTTTCTAAATCTTAATTATTTGTTTTAATAGACCGAGTGTTCCGTTGAGGTTAATTACAGAATGATGGGAAAATCTCTGACTCTGATTGGTGCAGCTTTATCTTTAGCATTCACCGCTAACATTGCTGTTGCCGAATCTAGTAAATCCTCCATAGCCCAATCCAGTAGCGACTCAACTAGTGCACCAACGGAAATTAAGATGTCGCCAGAAGGGATGAAAATTCTGTGCGAGTATTTTCCGCTCAACTCCCGTTGTCCCGGCGGCACAGCACTCACCCCCACTAGCGCTCCTGGTAGCACTACCGCACCGACAGAAACCACGCCCAATAGCATCACCACTCCAGATAGCACAACTGCACCAGGTAGCACAACTGCACCTGGATCTGGATCTGCCACTCCTGAAACCACTCCAGCACCAGGAACTATTACCCCACCTGATTCTGGCGCTCCTGGCAACTTAACTCCAGCACCAGGAACCGTTACCCCACCTGATTCTGGTGCTCCTGGCAACTTAACTCCACCAGGAAGCGTTACCCCAGTTCAACCTGGCACTCCTGGCAGCAGTACCGAACCAAGTGGCTCAACTTCACCTGAGTCTGGCGCTCCTGGCAGCATTACCGTACCAGGAAACCCAACTACACCTGAGTCTGGTACTACTGACAGCAATCCTGAACCAAGTACAGGTTCTCCCAATAATACTCCAGGCTCTAATTCGCCAACTCCTAGCCGATAATTAATCTGAATAATAGTTTGCCATCAGCGATCGCCGGTGCATCTTGACCTCTTACACCAGTTATACCAACTGGTGTAAAATAAAAACTAAAAATAGCTGTAACCAATAGATCAAGTCTTTGCATATAGGACTGAGCAAGGGTTTTAGTAATCAATAGCCTGGGATTAATCATCCCAGGCTTAATAGTTTAATGCGACCTGTCAGTTGAAGTCGGTGTTTTTTGGAAGGAAGCAATTAACAGGCAAACAATACCGATACTAATAAATGAATCTGCTACATTAAATACAGCAAAGTTAATCAGGCGAAAATCAAGAAAATCAACGACATAGCCTAAAACAAAGCGATCAATACCGTTGCCCATAGCTCCACCTAAAATCAAGCCATAGCCCAACTGATCCCATAAATTTAATGTTGGGCCAAACAAGGCCAACGCTATCAATACTAAACTCACTCCTAAAGATAACCAGCGCAACCACTCTACTTTCCCACTTAACAGACTAAAAGCAGCACCAGTGTTAGTGACATAGGTGAAGTGAAATATCTGAGGTAAGAGTGGTACTGTTTGCCCCAAGCTAAAGGTTTGCACCACCCAGTATTTTGTTATTTGATCTAAGAAAAAAGCTATGAAGGCAGCGATCCAGAAAAGGCGATTTTTTAAACGCATGAAACTAGGGGCTAGGATTAGGGACTAGGGACTAAGGACTAAGGATTAGAATAATTTTAAATTTCTAGCCCCTAGCCTCTAGCCCCTTCATGATTAATAAAACATTAAGTGACGCAATACATATGCTATTACAGTAACGGCACAGACCACACTTAGTTGCCCTGGCAGTGCAAACCAGGAGTATCTAAGGATTGCTTGCATCAAGGGTAGGTTTTCTGTGCCTTTCCACTGAAAAATATAGCTAATAATCAAATAAGTAATACCGCATAGGTGGAGAGTTAACAAGCCACAGATGCAACTAAAGGCCAGAGTTTCTAGTCGAGGTCTAGCTTTAAAAGCGAACAAGCCACAAATCCAAGCTCCAGGAATAAAGCCTAATAGATAGCCAAATTGGGATAGTTTAACATAACCAATACCGCCCCCATCAGCAAATACAGGTAATAAGGTCAACCCCATGACTAAATAGGCAATTTGTGAGAGCGCCCCAGCATTTTTGCCCCCTAAACAACCCACTAACAATACTGCGCCAACTTGAAAAGTGACACCTAATGAAAAAGTCTGAATTCCGTGCTTACTCCAATTCCAAGGTAAGGTAATGCCATAAGCTTCTAGGAAAGTGCCACCCATTGTCAGGAGTAAGCCAATCATTGACCATAGTAATTGATTGGAAGCAGCAAACATTTATCAGTCAACCAGGGAAAGGCAAAAGGGAAAACCAACAGCAACTAGTACTGCAAGGTGGAAGTCAAAAGTCACGCATAATTGTATTCCAGGCTTTTGCACCATTTTAAATGGTGAACCAGCGCTCTTGGTAGGGTTTCCCGAAGCAGGCGACTGGTGAACCCGAAGGGTATGTTTATTTTTGCGCCTGCTGTACTAGTATATTCATTAGTGGTGAATTACCCCACCTTGCTACGCTCTTGGATGGTGAATTCCGCCGAATTTGTTAAAATGAGATTTGTGCTGATACCATTAAGAATTAGCATATTTTTTTTGCCTTTTTGGTATGTAACTTTTCAGTTCTGCAAATTATGGCTTAGGTGTCTATAGCTGTAATTTTATTGGCTGAAGCGTAGTCTGATTATGGTATTTGACCTAATACATGTTAATAGTAGTAAAATATAGTATTTATAAATTTATAGATTCAATACCAACTTTTGCTACAAAGTGTTAAAGATAGTTCCTTCATTCACTATTTTTTAGCGATCGCGCCGCCTACTCTCCATAAAATAGGCAATTTATGGTTTTTCTTCTACTTTCTTTAAACAATAATTTCACTGGCTAAACTTAGATTGTTTAGTTATGGCTTCAAGTCTGCTAAGACCATAAGCAGAAACAATCTTTATCTCATTCCCAACTTTATGAGATTTATAATTATACCATAGGTTGCCTTATTTATATATATAATTTATGAATTTACCAAAAAATTTACACTATTAATTAATAGAGTTTTGTAAATATCTGTAACCAAATTCCTATGGTAATATTTGTAAGGTGTCACTAAAATCGCAGTATCAATTTTATCAAGTAAAAGTAGAAAAAAGTGTTTGTTCCTCACCAAAAAAACAAGCATTTTTTTTGCTTTGTTAACCTATCCTTTACCTGAACCTTTATCCTTTAAGGGTATCCTTATAAGCGCTCACCTGAAAATTACCCAAAAATTGATAGCGATGCCCTCACCTCTTAGTGTAATAAAAATCCATCGCCTCACAGCTTCAGTTTCAGTGTTAGCACTGACAATCAGCCTAGCTGCATGTGGTGGACAGCAAAACCCAGATAATACAGCTACCAAGGATACTCCTTCTGGCACTGCTACAGATACAACTGCCTCCAGCACAACCAAATTAGATTTGGGTGGAAATGTCAAGTTAAGCGGGGCAGGTGCGTCTTTCCCTGCACCACTGTATGATACATGGTTTACGGATCTAAACAAAAAATATCCAAATCTGCAAGTTGACTATGCCTCAGTTGGTAGCGGTGCTGGAGTTGAGCAATTTATCAAAGGGACTGTAGACTTTGGTGCCAGCGATGTTGCCATGAAGGATGAAGAAATCCAGAAGGTGCCGGCGGATAAGGGCGTTATTTTACTACCTGTAACTGCTGGTAGCATCGTGCTAGCTTACAACTTGCCAGATGTTGCAGAACTAAAGCTACCACGAGCTGTTTACGCTGATATTCTACTAGGCAAAATCACGTCTTGGGATGATGCCCAAATTGCCAAAGCTAACCCAGGTGCAAAACTTCCTAAAGAGGCGATCACAGTTGTTTATCGTTCTGATGGTAGTGGAACAACAGGTGTGTTTACAAAACACCTTAGCGCGATCAGCCCAGAGTGGAAGAGTAAAGTTGGTGAGGGCAAAACTGTCAATTGGCCTAAGGGAGTTGGTGCTAAGGGTAATGAAGGTATTACCGCTCAAATTCAACAAACACAAGGTTCCATTGGTTATGTCGAGTACGGCTATGCCAAACAAAATAGTCTCAAGTTTGCTGCTTTAGAAAACAAAGGTGGTAAGTTTATTGTACCTAGTGAGGAGTCAGCCTCTAAAACTCTGGCATCAGCAACTCTACCGCCTGATCTCCGCGTCTTCATTTCTGATCCAGAAGGGGCTGATTCCTATCCCATCGTCACTTACACCTGGATTTTGGCTTACAAGAAATATCCAAATGCAGCAAAAGCTAAGGCAGTTGAAGCTGCGATCGAATACGCCTTAACTGAGGGTCAAAAACAGGCTACTGCACTAGGGTATGTTCCTTTACCCCAAAACGTCATTACAAAGGTGGCTGCTGCTGCCGATCAAATTAGTCCAGAGTATAAAATCGCCGTTGGTAGTGGTACTAGCGCTAGCAAGTAGCTACATGTCTTGACATGAGGCATTCCTAAACAATAATTTTTAGGCTGCTTATTAGACTATAGGCATTCGTAATTTGGAACTCTGGGTTACCAATGTCTGGGTTTTAAAAGACGATGAGGCAACAAATTTGTTGATATGGTTGCCTCCCATATCTTCCTCTGATTTAATTGTGAAAGTCGGTAGTCATGACTACAAATTCTCAAAACCTTTCATCAGCGACAAAAAATCGCTCTGATGTAGAAAAGTCCCTAGATCAGGGTTTTATTTGGCTTACTAAAATTTTCGCCTTTGGGGTTGCTGCCGCTTTATTATGGATCGGCTTACAGGTTGCAATTGCTTCTTGGCCTGCCATCCAAAAGTTTGGTGCTAGCTTTTTAGCTAACACCACTTGGAACCCAGTTAATGATACCTACGGGGTGCTACCTCAAATTTATGGAACTCTCTTGAGTTCTTTTATTGGTTTACTGATAGCAGTACCAATTGGAGTTGGTACTGCGATTGTATTAAGCGAGGATTTTTTACCCGCAAAAGTGAAGTTGGTATTGGTTTTTGCAGTAGAACTGCTCGCAGCTATTCCCAGCGTTGTTTACGGCGTTTGGGGTATTTTTGTATTAGTGCCTATCTTAACTAACTTGGGAAAATGGCTCAATAGTTACTTTGGCTGGATACCACTTTTTAGCACCTCCCCTACAGGCCCAGGAATGTTACCGGCGGGAGTCATATTAGCAATTATGACTTTGCCCATCATCACAGCCCTATCGCGCGATGCCTTGATTTCTATACCTCCCAGTTTGCGTCAAGCCGCCGTAGGACTAGGAGCAACTCGCTGGGAAACGATCTTACAAATTCTGATTCCAGCAGCCTTTTCGGGGATAGTTAGCGCTGTGATGTTGGCACTCGGTCGCGCAATGGGAGAAACAATGGCTGTAACAATGTTGATTGGTAATTCTAACAACATTAGTATCTCACTGTTAGCACCAGGCAATACGATTTCTTCTCTACTAGCAAATCAATTTTCCGAAGCTAGTGGTTTGCAAGTTTCGGCTTTAATGTACGCTGCTTTAGTTCTATTCTTCTTAACTCTGGTAGTTAATATCATGGCCGAGTTTATCGTTCTAAGAGTCAAGCGACTGTAGCTTAGTTTTGGGTTGAATTATGACTTCTAGTTTTCCAGAGCGCAGCCTAACTCGCGCTCCCATGTCTAAAAGGACACTGTTTAATACAGTAATGACTGTAGTCGCATTTATCTGTGGGGTATTGGCACTTGTGCCTTTGCTAGCAGTGCTTTCTTACGTCATTATTCAAGGCTTTAGCAGTTTGAGTCCCAGCATCCTTTTTGAACTGCCACCCAAAGCTTTACAACACGGAGGAGGCTTTGGTAATGCAATTTTGGGCACACTATTAATGGTAGGAATTGCTGCGGTGATTAGCATCCCATTTGGTGTTTTGGCGGCGATTTACATCACAGAATTTAGCTCGGCCCAAGTAGCGAGATGGGTACGTTTTGCGGCTAACGTCCTGAGTGGAGTCCCCTCAATTATTGCTGGAGTATTTGCCTATGGCATTGTAGTTTTGACACTGGTAAAGTTAAACTTGGGATCATACTCTGCTCTCGGAGGAGGGTTTGCGCTGGCGATTTTGATGTTGCCAATTATTGTCCGAACCACTGATGAAGCCTTGCAGTTAGTATCGCAAGATTTGCGACAAGCATCTGTAGGGTTAGGAGCAACTAACTTTCAAACAGTAACACAAGTAGTATTGCCAGCAGCCCTACCTGCAATTGTAACTGGGGCAACGTTAGCGATCGCCAGAGCATCTGGAGAAACCGCACCTTTACTATTTACCGCCCTGTTTTCCAATTTTTGGCCTGGTAGCTTATTTGAACCCACAGCTTCCCTTGCTGTTTTGGTTTACAAATACGCTATTTCTCCGTTTAAAAATTGGCAATCACTAGCTTGGGCAGCATCTTTGATTTTGGTATTGATGGTTCTAATCACAAGTATCATCGCTCGCTGGGCAACTCGCAAGAAAGCTTAGTGAAATAGCATCCACCATAATAGCGGATTTGGATCGCTAAAACTAATACTACACTTAATTTATGGCTAACAACATTAGCACAGTGAACGATACTCAAACCGTTTTACGCACCGAAAATCTCAACGTTTACTACGGCAAGTTTTTAGCCTTGCAGAATATTTGGCTAGATATACCAAAAAATCAGGTTACAGCCTTTATTGGACCTTCTGGTTGTGGTAAGAGTACGTTGTTGCGATGCTATAACCGCCTCAATGACCTGATTGAGTCATTTCGGGCAGAAGGTAAAATACTTTTTTACGATAAAAATTTATATGCATCCGACATTGATCCTGTAGAAGTACGTCGGAGAATTGGCATGGTGTTTCAAAGACCAAACCCGTTTCCAAAATCAATTTATGACAATATTGCTTTTGGAGCCAAAATCAACGGCTACAAAGGTAATATGGATGAATTGGTGGAACGAAGTTTGCGACAAGCAGCTTTGTGGGACGAAGTAAAAGATAAACTGCGACAAAGTGGTTCGTCTTTATCTGGTGGACAACAACAAAGGTTATGTATTGCTCGTGCGATCGCAGTCCAACCTGAAATTATATTAATGGATGAACCTTGCTCTGCCCTTGACCCTATTTCCACCTTGCGGGTTGAAGAACTAATTCACCAACTTAAAGAGCAATATACAATCGTTATCGTCACCCATAATATGCAGCAAGCAGCGCGGGTTTCTGATAAGACAGCCTTTTTTAACGTTCGGACTACAGAGACAGGAGGTCGTAACGGCTACATGGTAGAGTACGACGCAACAGAACTAATTTTCAACAATCCTCAGCAGCAAGATACCAGAGATTACGTTAGCGGGAGATTTGGATAAATAAATATTACACAAATAGTTGATGTTAGAACAATGAGGGATACTCGAAAATTAAAGCTGAACGATATTCCTCTAGTTTTTTATTTGTTTGCCAAGATTAGCGTAGGCGTAGCCCGCCGCAGGCATCGCTTGAGCAATCATGGCTGTTTCTTGGTCAAGAAGAGGAATAATTAAGCTGTTTATTTTTGCCTAGCTTTGACAATGGGATCTTGCCCCAAGTCTATAAAATATCAGGTGGAATTACACCATACTCAACCAGTGCATTTCAGAGTTTTTCTAAGCGGGCGGCGGGAATCGAACCCGCATTAATAGCTTGGAAGGCTATAGTTTTACCACTAAACTACGCCCGCAAAATTCCAACCCTATAAATGTAACACAGTTTTTGTAAAAATTCAAGCATTTAGTTGGAATTAGCAGGTTGGATGTTGATCCTGACATACAGATTGCTTAATTCTGGTTTTGTGCCATCGTTATTGTGAGCAGCAATAAAGTTTTCTGTTTTGAAAACTTCGCTAAGGACTTGCTGGTATGCGCTTTTTTCACTTTGCAGTGTTGCTGGTTTTATTTCTAAAACTACAGCCTGTTGAAAATTGCCATTGTTATCAATTATTAAGCTAGCCAAGAGTTGTGCTGGTTCAAGTCCAGAATTGTGGACAAGAAAACTTGAGTCTAATTCTTTTGTGTTGCTTCCCCTATATAAAGCGATAACGTCGGGTAAAGCATCTTGTCGTAATCTTCCTGATTGTATCAAGCTACTCACTTCATCTCTGAGCAAAGGAGCTACTATTGCTACCGATGCTCCCTGAGTGGGGGTGCGTGGGGTTTCTCTAGCCGGTGTTGCTGGAGTTTCCTGAGTGGAGGTGCGTGGAGTTTCCCTAGTTCGAGTTGGTGGAGTTTCTTTAGTCGGTGTTGCTGGAGTTTTCTGAGCAAAGGTACGTGGCGTTTCTCTGTTTTCAGCTTCCGAAACTGGTGAATTTGATGGAATACCTGTTGGTAGTAGCTTTCCCTTTCCCAGTTTGATTTCTTGACGGCGGTTCCAAGGTAGATTACCGACTGGAACTGTCGGTGTCGGTGTCGGTGTAGATTTCGGTGTCGGTGTCGGTGTCGCCCTAGCAACTCTCTGTTGTCTAAAGGGTTGGCTATTAGATTGAGAGGCGTAAGTTTGCTTCTTCTGCTGGAGGTTATCCGCAGAATTTATTGCGCCAAAATCTTCATTTCTAGGCGTAGTTCGTGCTGTTTGTGGTGAACGTGCTGGTACAGACTTTTGAGTTGCGGATGCTAGCTTTGGCGAAACTGTTTTGGCTGTTGATTTTGATTTGGTTATTGATTTTGTTTTGGGAGGAATGTCTATCAATTCAATGGGAATAGCAGATAGACTTTGTTGGGGAAACCACAGACTAAATGCATTAGATGAGCGCATCAGCCAGAACGCTAGCAAGTGCAGAGAGACTGAACCTATAAATACAGAAATCCACAAAGCTGGTGGATCAGTGTTTCGCCTCCAGACTTTGCTTGGAATTTTAGTTGTGTCTGCAACTGATGGTCTCATATTATATTATAAACTGGATATGATTAGGCACTCTTACTCATTGCTAATGCTTTAAAATACCAGTCTAAATTTTAGCGATTAACCATTACCTCTGGTTTAACAGCAAAAGTCAAAACTGTTTCATCTACTCCTTTAAGTTCTAAGGGACTACCTTTAGTAATTTCTTCTTCCTGCAAATAATCTGCCACGGCAGCAGAAACCAAGATAGTACCGGGAACAGCAGCAGCTTGCAACCTTGCAGCAATATTCACACTTGGGCCAATGGCAGTATAATCAGCCCGTTCAGCACTACCAAACATCCCCACAACAGCAGTACCTTGGTGGATACCGCACCGAAACTGGACGCTATTAAGTCTGTCACCATCGAATACACCTTGGTTTCGCCAGCGCTGGTTCAACTCAGCCAGTGAGCGGTGCATTGCTCTTGCTGTATTGATGGCACGACGCACTTGTTCATTGGGGGTTAACTCTTCCGGCGCTCCATATAAAGCTAAGATAGCATCTCCCATAAATTTATCTACAGTGCCGCCATTGTTAAATACAACTTTGGTCATGGCTTCTAAATATTCATTTAGCAACTCTGCGACTCGTCGGGATCTGAGAGTATTTGATAGCTGTGTAAAACCCACGATATCACTAAACAAAACTGTAATTAAGCGTGGTTCTGGGCGCAAATCTAACGTTAAATCTCCGGTTGCGGCTTTTTGTACCAATACAGCCGGTAAAAAGCGCTTTAGCACCGATTCTGTTAGATAAGTATTTAACTCCACGATTCGCCGTTCATTTTCCTTCAATGCCAAAAGATTCCGAACTTCGGCCAAAAGTTCCCGATCATTGAATGGTTTTGCTAAATAAGCATCCGCACCATGTTCTGTACCTTCGATGCGGGTTTCCTCGTCAGCTTTTGCTGTCAGCAGAATGATTGGTATTCCTTTCAACTTCTCCTCTTGGCGGATCATCTGAATCATTTCAAGTCCGCTCACCAAGGGCATCATTAAGTCAGTCACAATCAAGCTGGGTATAATTTCCTGAGCTAGACGATGCCCTTCATAACCGTTACGAGCTGTGCGTACATGATAGCCGTTGCGGCGGAAAATCTCAGATACATAGGTTCGTAAATCCGGGTTGTCATCTACAACTAAAATTGAGTGCTGAGTCTTAAGTGCTGAGTCTTGAGTATCAATACTGGGGGAGAGGTTTATTGTAATATCTTCAATATTGTCTGTTGTTGATACCAGTTCTAAATCAGCCAATTCTACGCTAGCGCGGCTCGTATTCAGTTCGGTAGGCGTTTCTAGTACTTGCTGTGCGGGTAAATGAGCATTTCCAGTCACAAGCCATAAACTAAAGGTAGTGCCTTGGCCGTAAACTGATTCTACAGTGACTTGACCACCATGTAATTCCACCAATTCTTTAACTAAAGCTAAACCCAAACCACTACCCTCATAGGATCGGTTTGCTGAACCTTCAGCTTGGCGAAAGCGCTCAAACAGGTGGGGAATTTGTTCTTTAACAATGCCAATTCCAGTATCTTGTACTTGTAATATGCAGCGATCGCGTTCAGATTTTAATCTGACACGGATAGTACCACCTTCGGGAGTAAACTTCATGGCATTTGACAGGAGGTTATAAACCACCTTGTCAAATTTTTCCATGTCCAAGTACACCAGAGAACATTCATCTAACTGGGTAACAAGATGCAGTCTCTTTTTCTCGCAGTAGGGACGAAAAGATTCCACTATTTGGCTGACAAATTCCGCTAAATCACACGGATGGAAGCTAGGCTGCATTCTTCCCGCATTCAGGCGTTGTAGATCCAGGAGTTGATTTACCAGTCGCAGCAGGCGGCGGGAGTTACGCAGGGCGATCGCACTTTGGGAGTAAGATAATCCTTCACCAGCTGCTACCGCCGACTCTAAAGGCCCTTGAATCAAGGTGATGGGTGTACGAAACTCATGGGAAATATTTTGGAAAAATTCGGTTTTTTGTTTGTCTAATTCCAGTAAGCGTTCAGCTTGTTGGCGAGTTTTTTGATACAGGTATGACTGCTGCACAGCGATCGCGGCTTGAGCTGCTACTGCTTTCGCCAAATCAATATCAGATGACAGCCATCGGCGTACTTTTTTACCTTCATGCAACGTAATACTACCGATACATTTCCCATCAGCCAATAATGGTACAAACATTAGCGATCGCGCTGGCATTTTTAACGGCAAATCAAAACTCTGCACATCTGAGGGAGAATGGCTCACATTACCAATTACCACAGGTTCATGAGTCTGTAGCATTTGTTGGAGGATTGGATTCTCCTGTATAGATGCTTGAGAATAGAGTAATCTCGGAGGGACTAGATGATTTTTGCTACCTGGATTATTGTCTGGGGCTGGCGATGTCTGGGTTGGGCTGTGCTTATGCAAATTTTCCGAATGTTGAAAACTGTCATACAAGGCTACACACTCGACAAACTCATCTTCCTCTGTCCACAAAGACAGAACACAGCCATCGACTTGTAAAACTTGTCCCAATTGCTGGGTGATCGCCGCAAAAATATCTTGGGGGTCTAAGCTAGAGCGAATCGCGCTAGTAATTGTATTAATTAGGGCTTCTCGCTTGGCAAGGGCACGTACTTGTTCGTAAGCATAAGCTTGAGACAAAGCTAAAGCTGCCTGATCTGCCACCATCAACACTAGCTGCACCTCATCATCCCCCCAAAAGCGAGGCAGAGAACACTGATGCAGTGCCAGCACTGCCATCAGTTCTTGTTGGCAGATCAATGGCACAACTAAACTAGAGTAAATGTTAGCAGCAGCAAAAGCTTCCCCACGTTGGCGCAGTTCTGGAGTATTACCGTGAATGCGATCATCATCAGTTACATCGTGAATCACCTGGACTTCACGGGTTTCCCACACCGTTTGAGCCAAAAGAGGCAGAGGGACAGAGGGTGAGAGGGGCACAGCAGAAGAATTATTTGCCTGCACCTCTGCTGGTGTCTGTTCCTCTGCTTCTTCAGAAAAAGTCTTCTGATAAATAAATCCTTTATCCGCTAACTGCTCATCTTGGAAGGGACGCAACAGGCAAACATCCACCTCCAACATGTGACCCACTGTATCTACAATTGCCTGCAAAATTTGGCGATAGTCTAAAGCACTGCGAATCGTATTTGTAACGGTATTCAGCAGCGATTCTTGTCGGAGTGTGCGGGTAAGCTCACGGGTGCGGGCTTTGAGGACATTGTGAGTATCCAAAGCTTGGCGTACCACTGCTTTGAGTTCCTCAGCTTCCCACGGTTTAGTTACATATTTGAATACCTTACCAGCATTGATTGCTTCCACCAGGTCTTCGACATCGGTGTAGCCAGTTAAAATAATCCGGATAATATCTGGATATTGAGTTGCTGTCAGGCTCAAAAATTCTGTACCGCTCATCATCGGCATCCGCTGATCGGAGATGATCACTGCGACCTCCCCCTCTTGAGCCAGCAGATCGAGTGCCGCAGGGCCAGAGTTTGCCCTTAGCACCTTATAGTCGCGATAGAAAGTGCGGTAAAGCAAGTCAAGGTTGTCTGGTTCATCATCGACAACCAAAATTTTAGGCTTACTGTTTGCTTGGGATTTCATGCACCGCTTTCCTGCTGCAACGGCAGTCGGATAAAGAATAATCTGATCAGGTAAGAATTTTTCTGAGTCAGGTAAGAGCAGAGCATTTCGACCAATAAGGCTGTTTGGCTATATGACTGCTGAGTGTAGGAGCTTTTACGCACAGTAATTGGTCTCAATGGCTTATGCCTATTACCGTTTGCGTTGGTGCAGTGTAATTTTTCATAGTCAGTTTTAGGGGTACAGAGTCGCTGCTTGCTTGCCAAATCTTTCTTCACCTCCTGTGAGCAATGTCTGATACTACATACAGCGCTCATAGCTAGCTGACAAATCCAGATGAAGCTGCATATTAAGTTTTCCCTTTGCAGCAGTTGTACTAACACTTGCAGGTAAATTTTATTTATGGTAGTCATGATAGAGTCAGTAATATTAAAACAAGAAGATTTAAAGCCAAAGTATACTATTAGACAAATACCTCTTTCTAATTTAGCAATCAGAACTATCATTAAGACAAGTGTAGGGTTAAGAAGTTAGGGATTAGAAATCTTGGAGATTCTTCCCCAGTACCTGTACAGCCTGTTACTATGACCTAGTAGTAAAGTCCTGTTAGTGTAGCGGCAATTGCATAAGCAATTTCAGTACTGCAACTAAAGGTGATTTCCAACCAGAATTTGTCGGTAGTGTACTTACTTAACAATTTTGTAGGTAATGTCTACGGACAGGTTATGCTATTTATCTACTCATTCACCTAAACCTGTTCGACTTTACAGATGTTTTTGTGGTAAACAGACTGATATCTTCCCCACCTAAAGCAAGGGATGCACCTGAACCGGCTGAACTTAAGATTTGTAGATCGATGAAGCTGTAACTTTAAGATTCTTCCAAAAATACCCGCTATAATAAAGCCCCAAGCTAAAGTGTAAAACTTTGTATGCTCCACAAGCAAAACCAAATTAGCAATCTTAGGTCAGTTCAATATCCTGGGCAGATATAAAGTTTTTCTTTAGTTGAAATGGTGTTTGAGGATATTTGAGTAAATTTTCGTTGAATAAAATCAATACTAAACTAGCCTTGAAATATCGGTTTTTTCATCCATACCAGCAACAGCCAATCGATCCAGCTTGCTGCCAATTTCAAATTCGTACAGCTACACCTGCTGATTTGATCGGTGTTTCTCAAATTATTGCTGAAAGCTTTCACTCCCAGCAGGGTATGTGGGGATGGGCTTTTCCATTGCTACGTCTGGGTATTTACGAAGACTTAAGGCATCGCATGGCATCACCTTCGTCACGTCATATTTGTTTAGTCGCCTTTGAAGCTACTAGTGGTGCGACTAATAACTTAGTGGGAAGTGTAGAACTGGGTGTACGTTACAGTGATTCGTGGAGCCAGGTTGGCATGGGTTTTCCTTACTTATCTAATTTAGCAGTTCACCCACAATACCGTAGACATGGTGTAGCTTCAGGCTTACTGACTAGCTGTGAAAAAGTTTCTTGCGACTGGGGATTTCAAGAGTTATATCTCCACGTTTTGGAAAATAATCATCAAGCAAGGCAACTTTATTTTAAGCTGGGATATCGGGTGCATAAAGTCGAATCGAATTGGAATACATTTTTACTAAGACGCTCAAGCCAAATGTTATTGCACAAGCATCTGAGTGCTGATTCCACTATTTGAATTTTATTTTGGCAATACTTAAGTAAGTTTTGATGTTGTAATTACTTTTGGGAAAATTCCTCAGCAACATAGACAATAAAAGCACAAACTAACTTAATTAAAAACTAAGTTAATATGAGCTATGGGACTGATATTTAATTTTGGAAATACACGTAGAGTATACTAGACGAGAGTATAGCACCGTCTGAAGACTTTGGTGCGTTACGGACTCCGTACTAACATACCCTACGTAATACTTAGATTTTTGAAATAATTATCGAACTGCACCGCCAACTCTACAAGAGGCTTCCGCCAAAGCGTAGCTTCTCGTAGAGAAGAGAATAAAAGAAGGAAAGAAGTTTACGAATCATTTAGGACTGCTATATAGTTTTAAATAATTATTTTAAGCATATTTCATTTAGAATTTTTACGGACTTTATTATTCGTAATATTAATAAAAACATAATTATGTAAAACTTATTTTCAACGAGCAACGTATTAAAGTTTATCTTTTATATTTGCTATTAAACAATAAGTATTTTAAAATATTTTATAG
>NZ_CAXTNP010000175.1:0-17203 GCF_964245575.1 uncultured Nostoc sp.
GGGCATCTGAAAATATGCACTCAAGTTTTTAAGCTCTCAAATCACTAGAGTGAATTTCAAAGGATTCTTGGTAGGTGCATTTGTTTCCCATGACTGGATGCTTGAAACTCGATTGTTTCTTTTGTTCGTAGGCGCCAAGAAATGTATGCAATCCTTCTTTGGTTAAAGACACAGCACCACTGAGCGGTTCGGTGGTAAAGTCAGTTAGGGTTAGCGATCGCTTGTTAATCAGCGACAACACTACAGCATCCACTATTAAAGGACGAAATTCTTCCATCAAGTCTAAGGCTAGGGAAGGTCTACCATAACGCTCGACGTGTAAGTATCCTAGATAGGGATCGAAGCCAACAATATTTAAAGCACTTTGCACGTCATGACGTAGCAATGAATACCCAAAGCTCAGTAGAGCATTAACTGGATCGGTTGGTGGGCGGCGGCGTCTGGCTTCAAATTGAAATTCTGAGGTTTTAATTAGCTGTTGAAAGCAACCAAAATAAGCTGCACTACCAGCACCTTCTAAGCCTCTGAGAGAATCAATATTGTTTGTGTTTTCGATTGGTGCGATCGCATTTTCCAATCGAGTGATATTATTATTCAGGTCGGTATCAGGATGTTCTCGCTGAGTGCGAAGTAAGCTATGGCGGTAATTTTTCAGTTTACCCCGTACAAATCCTTTAACTAAATGTATTGCTGGTTCTGATTCTCCTATAGCTTGCCATTGGGCTTTACGAACAAAGATATTTTTGGTAACTTCTGGTTCTAAACGTCCTAAATATCGTCCGTTTTGTGTGAGAAATGTTAAACAAATGTGACGTTCTAAAAGTTCACTGACGACGGCGGGAGAAATAGTAGCTCGTCCTAGTACTACAATTCCTTCTAGTTTAATTAAAGGGATATCCAAGATTGTTTTTTGTTCCGCTTTTACGGTAAGGCGTTCGTCAACTTTACCGATAAAAGCATCGGCTTGTGTTACGTAAAGTGTTCCCATTTTTGATTATTCCTAGTAATAATTTGTGCTTGAGTAGATAATTTATCTTTTAAGACGCGATAAATCGCGTCGCTATATCATGTTTTTGGGCTTATCTAAACTGTATTGGAGTATAATTTAATTTACTTCTTGATAACTTTTGACTTTATCAGTTGCTTTGGGCAAACATTGCGAATAAAGACTGCATCCTTGGCAGCGTTTGCTGTAAACTGGTTTTGGCATTGCTCCTGTTTCTAGGAGATTTGTAACAGATTCAATAGTAGCGATCGCACTTTGCCGTAACTCTGCATTAATCTCTACTAATTGCCGTTGATGGGAGTGGGCATAATAGATATATCCAGTAATAACAGCTTGTCCTGTCATCTCTTCCAAACATAAAGCTTGGGCACAAACTTGCAACTCATCGTTATCCCATTCACCTTTGCGTCCGCGTTTATATTCCACTGGATAAACTTGACCTGATTCTGCTTCAATCAAATCAGATTTGCCGATGAGTTTGTATTGCTCAGACTTTAGCCAAATTGCTCGAATCTGCCAAGTTTCTCCTCGTTGTAAATCGCCTGTCGTGTGGACGCGATCGTGTAATGTAGTGCCTTCAATTGTGTATTGATTGTCGTTAAACTCCCCTGCACAAAACATCCGCCAACAACGATGCGGACAATAGGCATATTGATTCAATGCCGCAATGGAAATATATTCAGTTTGATTCATAACTTAGGTAGTTTTTAAATGATTATTGAAATTAGGGAGAATACAACCGCCGAGTCATTCCCATGCCCATAGTTGTTTTTCTCCCGACACCACTATATAAAGCAAAGTCAGCTAAGGCATTGATTTGCTTAAATTGGATTGGTTCAATTTCTCCTAAAATCTTATAGGTAACTTCGCCAATAATGCCAATGAATTTGCTGCGGGAGTCGGCTAATATTTCTGTGTGAATATTGACAAATGAGGGAAATATTGACTCGATCGCAATCTGAGAAAATTCTATACCACTGTATTTATTCCACCGCGAAAGTAGGGAATTAAACACAGATTCTCTGGTAGGAAGGGTAGTATCATACTGTCCTTGACGGAAGGCGGTAGGCGTGCAGAAGCTAAGGTTAATGGAAAAATTGCGGTCGCTAGCTTCTTCGTATAATTGAGCGTAAGTAGTGGCATTTGCCCAAGGTTGAATAGATTGGGGTGTGCCTTGAATGCTGGTAATATACAAGTCAGCCGGGCCAAGATGCCAAGGGCGATTGGGATTAAGATTTAGCCAGAGTTGAGTAAGTTTGCCAAATAGAGTGTCATCTAATAAGGAGATGCGCCACCAACAAGGAGTTCCGGCGGAAATGGGTTGTTGATGTGAGTATTGCAATTTAGATCCCCCCCTACCCCCCTTCAAAAGGGGGGAATTAATTTGTAGAGGGGAGAGGGTGAAAGCTTTGTCAGCAGTGGAATCGTGCAAGCGATCGCCCAATGTGGTATCTACAGAACTAACGAGGGTTAAAAATAGGGCGTGGAGATGTCTACCTGTGAGAAACTGTGGGGGAATAGGCGATTGAGGTAGCAAATTCAACACTAAACTATGAGGCATACTTTCTCTTTTTGGTTGGAGACTGAGTGCTTCTTGACTCTACAGTGAACTCAGGAATTTCCTGGAGTTCAGCTTCACTCAAACTATACTGTTCACAAACTAAACTTAAGCGATTTCCTGGGGTTTTAACAGCGTTAACCGAATGGGTTAAATCACCTTGAAAATAAACTAAAGTATTGAATTGGGGCTTAATTTGCCCAAGTTGGCGTTTGTGCGATCGCAATACCAGTTCTCCCCCTTCCATATCGGGAGGTACTCGCACATAGAGGACGCTGACAACCGCAGGTGGTTCAATGGTTTTGGAGTAGGAACGCAAGGAGCGATCAATGTGCGGATCGACGCGGGAGCCTTCCTTTAGTTGTAAAGGATTGAGGTAAAAAGCATTACAATTCGGCTGGAGAGCCAAATCTAGGTAAGGCTTGAAGTAGGGAAACTGCTGTTCTACTTTTGCTAATCCAGAACGCTGAAATACGACAGAAAATCCTTTAGTGGCGACAAAATCGCGGTTGAGGTTGTTGATCGCAAAGTAAGGACAAGCTTGGATTTCTCCCCACAAGTTGTTTAGGTAATCGCTGGGGAAGGCGTTGGTTTGTTGTTGATAGTGTTTCACGATGGATGTAGTGGGAGAATAGTTCAAGAAGTCATCATGTTAAATAGCACAGAGGAAAGTAGGTTAAGAACTAATCAGTATTTAAAGATTTTGTATATGTTATGATTGACGATTTCTTGTCATTATGCTGGTAAAGTAACTTTTCCTCAAAGTCAGATGTTTTTAGTTTAATAAAAACTCCTGGTAGTTCAACAAAACCAAATTCTGGATTGTACGGATATTCATCTTTACAATCAAACGTACCTGCACCTTGGTTATTGGCTGAAATTTCAATAAATATATCTTTTGAGTACGCAGAACCCCACCCTAAATCTCTTGACTCCCATTGTGTATTTTCATAATTGTAATAATGCTCATAAACATAGGTATTAGCATATTGATTATTTTGGTTTTTGATTAGACGATCAATAGGAACTGTTACCTTATGTTTTTGTTGGTTGCCATTTTCATCTTTATAAAGATAAATCAATGTTGATGATGGCTTCCAGCTACGAGTAATTACTAAACCCTTTTCATGAGCGGGTTGAGAAGTTAAATCTGCCCCATAAACATAGTCATGCAGCATTGAAAAAAGTTCTACTACTCGATAATCATCTATTTGTTGGGTTATAGAAATACATTTAGCAATTATTTGAGCATCAAAATCTTCTAATGATTGGAGATTTTTTTGATATTTTTGCCATCCAAAATCATCTAAGGTATTGGCAAAATCAGGAATTTCATCACCTACTAAAATTACTTTTGCATCTGAAATATTTCCTTTACGGTTACAGCGTCCTGCTCTCTGAATCAAATTCTCAGGTGGGCAAATTTGGGATATCAGCACCTCAGCATTCAAGTCACAACCAACTTCTATTGCACTGGTTGTAACCAAAATATAAGGCTGACTGTTTGCATCCCGTTCTTGTATTTGTTTGTAGATAATTGGCCTAATCTGGTCGGCAATTCTACCATGATATAGAAATATAAATTGTCCCAAAACATCAGTATTTGAACCAAAGTTTTTAATTAAATACTGGTAAATAGCTGCTGTGTCTTTAACAGTTTCAACTACAGCAATAATTCGGCGATTAGCTTTTAATTGCCATTCCTTAAGAATAATTTTTGCAATCTCATTTTGGAACACTTCAGGATTATCTTGGTCACGTTTAAGATGACTATGCCATTCAAAAGCTTTTTTATTGAGATGAGGTTGCTTTAAGGTTTGTTGCTGAAATTGATTGAGTTCTTCTAAATAGTCATAATTATCTACAAAATCAATTAAAGATAAATAGTTAAATCGCTCATAATGCTCTATTGGCATAGTAGCTGTCATTAAAACGAGAGAGCGTCCGGCTTCATAGAGAGATTTGACTAAGCTTTGAAAGTTCGTAAATGATATTTCATCATAAGTATGAGCCTCATCAAAGCAAATTAAAGTTTTTTCTCGATGAATCCTTAAAGGGAAAATAAAAGACTTTTGTTTATCACCAAAAGCAAAATAACGATATAGAAACTTATCCAGGGTTGTTAATATAACATCCCCTTTATATAGATGACGGCGAGAATTGATATTTAGTGTAGAAGTGATATCTTCCCCATTGCGATAAACCCATCTGTACATCTGCGCTCCTGTGTCCACAACCAGAGATATTTCACGTTCTGGTTGTAATTTTGAAAATTTCTTCAGATATTTCTCAATTCTCTCTTTCTGGTCTTCTAATAAACTACGAGCAGGTAAAGGCAGAAACAGACGATATCCTCTCGCTAATGCTGGAAATAAAATAGCTTCCATTTTACCAGAACCCGTAGGAGATTTCAGCATAACTGCTGGATGGTCATTATTAGCTATAGCTTTAAATACTTCCCTTTGCATAGGATTAGGAACAAAATTTTCTCCTCCCAGTACCTTATAAATAGAGTTGTAATTCCAATTTTTTAAGTTATCATCTGATTTATAGTAAATCAAGGTAATTGATTTAGGCTCTGATTTTTCAGGTTTTCCTTGCTGAGACTGCCACCAGTTCCTAGCAATTTTATCCAGTAAAGTACCTAACTTATAATGTTCATTTTTGTCAAAATATTTTTGCAGTTCATCCTTGTCTGATTGACTCACCTTCATTGACCAATAGGCAAAAGATAAGGAAATCGAGCTATCTTCAAAGGGATAAGGATCAATTAAGTAATTAAAATCGTTTAGCTTGGCAGTAGTATAATCCATAAATGCACGAGAATCTGCTTGCTCATCGTTTCCAATTACACGACAGGCTAATTCAGCTTCAATTTGGTCGCACATTTCCAAAATGTATAGTTCTTGTGCATAAGCTAGAATATCTTCAGCCAAAATATCGGCATAATCTGTTGACTGTTTTCTCAGTTTGTAGGCATCACGGCAAATATCACCAACAGAAAAATCATGATGCCCTACGGCTAAACATTGCGCCCATTCATCAGAGCTAACTGCTTCAAAACGATGACCTTTGAATGAGTATATGTATTCTTTAAATTTTCCTTCTTTAATGATTTTTCCCTCAATTTTAAATTTGTTAGGTTTTCCTCTGTCGTGAACTCTTGCTCCTTCGTCTACTCGTTTTTTAGATTTTTGTTTTTCCTCTATATTTGCACCAGAAAAGTAATTTGTTTTCCAAGATTTGATTAGCTTTCTGACATTAGCAACATGGTTTCCCAGTGGTTGAAAGTAAACTACATCGGGAACTGGATTAGTTTTATCTGGGAAAAAGACTCGACCAAAATCAAGAGGATGCTGATGCTTGGACTTAGACATAAACTTCTCCTTTCAACAGATTTATGAGAGATACAGGAATATGAATTTTTCCGTTGGTGTAATAATCTAAAGTTGGAGGATCACCAATTGGATGAGCAAAATAGGCAGTAACAAAAGGGACAAAGCCATTTACCTGAGTGGGGTTGTGATCTAGAAAACCCTCCCTTTCAGACACAGGTTGGGTATTAGCTGACCAGTTGTAGCGATACAGGTTATAGATATCGCAACCTTTAATAAAGTAATTGCTTTGTAATAAGTCTTCGATTGGGACAATTGTTGATGGGTTAGCCGCAATTGTTTGACGTTCCATCTCAATTAATTCTGAAACTTCTTTAACTACGGCATAGCCTTCTTTACCTAATTTACAGCCGTAGCCTTCCAATTTTTGAAAGTATTCTAGACCTGCTTTAGATTCGCTGATTACATAACCAACTAATTCTTCTGCAATGAAATATTCCCATGTGTGAAGTTGAAAATTTGCCTTGTCTTCAGCCAAGTAAAGCCTGGAGAAAGAATCATGGTTAAACTCTCGCATTCCTTTTCGATAAGTCCGATGTACTCCGCTCCATTTTCCTGAAACTGGGTATGCACCTAAAGCTATATAAATAGGTGGTAGAGCATAAATTGGTGGATTTTCGTTGTTCACGCGAGTCTCAGGAATCTCTAGCTCGACGCTCATCATACCGAGTCTGCGTAAAAATCCAGATAGAGTAGTTGGTGGTACAAAAGGATAAGTTGCAATGTTAAGAATTGACCCAGGCAGGATGCGAAATGTCATCGCTGCCGTTGGCTGAATTGTGAATTTGAGGCAGTACATGACTTATGCCTGTAAAACGTTGTCAACGAAGTTGCTAGAATATTCCTGCAATTTTTCTAAAGCCGCATCACCAATCCACCGCTCAAAATGTGTTTCTTGAATGTGGTCAGTTGCATCTTCAGGTTTTCTAGAAAGTCTGATAAATTCTGCGATCGCTTCTTCAGGATTGTTGATAGCAGGAGATACAATTGGACGTTTACGTTTTGGTACAAGGTAGCGATCTACAACTAGCAATGGTTGATGTTCGCTAGATTCTGCGATCGCAATTCCCTTCGGATTACCAGAACCAATGCGAGGTAAAGAATCTAGAAAAGCATAGCCAACAGAAGCAAAATCTTTGTCAGTTATACTCAATCCGTGGTTAGATACTGGATACAGAATACCTGGCTGGTTGTACTCTCGCTTAAAAGGTATCGGCTTATCTTCTTTGTTAGTTAATTGATTAGCTATAAGCGCAGGGTGCATAGCTCGTTGCTTTTCTACAGGATAAATTTCCTGTACGGCCACACCACCACCGTGTGTAACACGACCGATCAAAGTTTTTTGTCCAGCAATCAAACCGCCATAAGTCCCACAGATAGGACAACTTGGTAGAGCGCAGGTTTTAGGGATACCACACTGTTCTCTATCACCGAGTAGTTCACCTGTTTTGACTGGTGCCCAAATCAAGCAACGCCGTTCTACACCTTTTCTTTTTGTTGGAGAAAGATAGCATTTTTCGATTGAGCGGGGTTCGGTTGAAAGTGCATCTTTAATCTTTAACTTCACTGTTTCAACTAAGTTTACATTTACCTGTACCTCATGCCCAAAATAAAGTTCTTGAGAACCTTCTAGAATGGCATAAATATCAAAGTGTAAACGTGGCTTGTTATCATCAGTCTTGGGAAGTCCAGTAGCCATAATTATTTCTCACTATTTGATTTAAGTTTGCGAACTAATTCAGGAAAGCGTGTGTAAAGAGAAAGTTTAAGTTGATACGTCAAATCTTTCCAATCTTTATCTTGAGAGTAGCCATTCTCCGCGAAGTGTGCATAAGCTTTCAAAACATCATCAGCATAAAGTTTGAGCCAAGTTTTGCCTGAATCATCTTTTTCTTCTCGTCCTGAAATTTCTAATTCCTTTAATAATTTGTTGGTTTGTTCATATATGAAGTCATTATCTGGATTTTTCCAGAGTCTAGCTTCTACGCTAGTTTTTTCTTTATCTCCTAGAGTGGCGTAATAGCAGAAAGCAACTGCATCATCGACTTTTTCAATTATTTTGCTGACTTCCCGCTCTGCCTCTTCTGGTTTCATTGCTTTTTTTGCTGTACTTTCCAGAGAATTAGCAAAAGCATAAGTTAAACCAGTTAAAGCAGCTACATCTCTGTATAAATTTGCTCTTTTTAAGAGTTGATTATCTGAGCGCATAGAACCTCCTTTTAATTCCAAGTCTTTTTGTAATATCTTCCAGTAAATTTCACGAATATGCTCTAACTTTAAATAGTTAGTAGCCTTAGCAACTTTTGTAAGAGTGTAATCTGCCAAGTAGGGTAAGTCTTGCTGTACATAACGTATAGCATCCCCTAAATTCATATTGATATCTTTACCAGCTATAATTATTGACTGGCTGTAGCTCTCCATTAAGCCTTTAATAAAAATTAAGTGTCTGCTTAACAAAGGGATTGGTTCACTACCTTGACTAATTAACAAAAAGTTGAAGTCTGCAATAACTTCTAACGGAAATATAAAAGCTACTTTAGCTAGAGCATACTGAACTTGACCTAGTTTTTTAGCTGCTATTTCACCTCCATTTGTGCGGTCTGAGGCTAAAACTATATAGCGACCCGCACTCAGATGTAACTCTTTATTAGTCAACATTCTGATATAGTCTTTAGCTTTTAATTCTGATGCAACATTTCTATCAGCAGCTTCAAGTTGCAAGATAATACTTTCATCTGTAACTTTAAGTGGGGAAGCAAATGCTAATGCAGAACAGGAAGCACAAATATAAGGTCTACCCTCACTTGATGCTGATTGACGACGCTGAGAAGGTCGCTCAAACATGAATCTAAGAACTTGCCATCTTGCAGTTTTTCGCTTTAGTGCTACACCGCATGAATAGCAAAATTCTTTACTATCATCTCCAGGTGATCGCATTTCCCCTAAAATTGCTTCTTCTGTCAGTAAAGGTTGCGGTAATGGATCGTTTGAATGAATTTCTAGCAACCGATACATCTCAGAGATACATTGAGTAAAAATATCACCACGAGTTGAGTTAATTTGGTCTGTTGCAGTTTTTGTAAAGTTTTTGGAAATTCTACTAATTTCACAAAACTTTTCAGGATTCTTTTCTTCATCTTGTTTAATAAACTCAAAAGTTTCTCCTCTCGATTTATTAAATATTTGCAACTTTTGCTGAATCGAATTTGAGCTAAAAACGACTTCTACCCTAAGCTTTTCTTGTTGCTTTTGCAGTTTTTTATGTTCTGATTTAGTCAGCTTCGCTCCCGATAGTTGAGCTTCTATCTGTTCCAACTCTTGCCATGCAGCATTTTGCTCTTCTAAGCTTTTACCAAAAGATTTTCGGAAATATTCAGTATATTTATCAGCTTCCTTAATTTGCATTGTTTTCTTGTCTTGCAACTCTTTTATTTTGGATTTGTGCGTTTTCTCATCCAAATCAGATTCAGCAAGTTCTTTTTCTAATGCATCAATCTGCCTTTGACGGTTGTTTTGACGTTCTCCTACATCACGTATAACAGCGTAGTACCAAGCTGCTAACACATTTGATTGCTCTTTAGTCAAAATTGGTACATCTAAAGTGCTAAATCCTCGTCCAGAGAGAGTTACCGAATTTAGCATCTGAATGAAAGTCTGCACTAACCCTGGTAATTGATGTTTAGTATTTCCATAAGCAGAAAAAGCCACTTTTTCTAGAAACTCTTTCCAAAGTTCTGCAAAGCCAGGTATTTGCTTATCGGGAATGAAAACTCTCACATGGTAATCGCTTTCATCAAGCACTACAATTTGATGCAGCTTTTGCAAGTATTCCAAAAATCGGTCAACTGCGCTTTTTGTTGCTAACCTTGCTTGCAACTCACCAGGTAAAGGACATTTGTAGAGAATCTTAACTTTCCCAATTTCTTGATCTTGGTAAATTACTTTATGTCCATCCAACTCAAGCTGTAGCAATACTTTGATCGTTCGATTTGGCTTGGCTAAACTTAACTCCCGCTTAAGCCAAGGTGAGTCAAACTGTGATGCAATAGCAAATGTCTCAGCTTTACTTGCTAATATCGAAATTAAAGCCTTGGAATTTGGTAGAGGCACTTTCGCAGCAAGCGCAGCTGTTAATATCTTCAGGTTAACAGCCGTGTTCATGATTTTAATTTTAAGCAAATTCTATTTGCAGGAGTAGGTTTTGATATACCCACTCCCAACAGTTATAACCTTCTGAAACTAGAAGTTCCAGTTAGCAAAAGAAATTACGTTACCCTCGTCATCACAGATCCAAAGACACATCAACTCTGCAATCCATCGCCTACGCTTTTGGATTTGCATTGTGAAGTCATCTATCTCATCCTGATACTGGGCTATCTTCCTTGCGATCTGATTAGGATCGCAGTCCATACATTCACCTCCTCTAGCCACAGGAAAATCGCCGGAGGTCATCTAGCTGTGTTACCCTTGAAATTGCGAGTTTAAAGGATATAACTGGATTTACCTCCGGTTATATTTAACACTACCATAAATTTTTATTGTCTTACAGATATAGATTAACAAAGCCTCTTTTGGACTATAATATCTATTAGCCTCTAAATTACCCTAATCCCTTATCAGGGATTGAAATTTACAGGATATAGATTATAGAGGTTGAAGGTTTCCCTTCTATTCAAAACTAATCCCTATCAGGGCTTTCAAGCTAGAGCGTTGCTCTGGCTTTTTTTATACCTCCATTTTTGTCACTGCATTTAAGAATAAACCTTTAATTGCATTTACAATTTAGATATTGACATAGATATTTTAAAATTGCAAGTACGTTTTTGTTAATGCCGAGAAAAAAAGAAACGATTACACTATCAATTCCACCAGGAACTAAGGAACAACTAGAAGCGATCGCCCGCCGCCTCAATATCACTTGGGGCAAAGAACCCAGTATTTCGGGCTTAATAGTAGCGATCGCACAACAATCTGTAGAGGTCGGAAAGCCCTTTACACTTGACTCTAACCAAGTTAATGGTTTACAACAGGCAATTAAAGCTTTAAGCGATGCAGGTCGTATTGGCGAAGCTCAAACTGTAATTACACTTTTACTGGAACGGGGAAATTTAGATGCAGCAATGCGCCAATCTTTACTCAAGCAAGCAAGTAAACTCGTACAAGCATGGCGAAGTCAAATAAATGAATATAGGCAAAATCAACAGCCTTTTTACCTGCTTTATGAAAATTCCCAAGGGCAAGAACTACAGTACACAGTACGTTATGCAGAACCACGCTTCTTTGATACACGCTTTTATTTAATGATTTGGTGTGAAGAAACAGAGGATGTAGAAAATTTGATTCCTGATTTGCCAGAACTTTGGCACAACCGCAATTTAATCTTTGATAAAATCCGCTCAATTGTACCTGCAAGCGGCGAATGGCGAGAGGGATTAGATTACCTGAAAGTGTACTTACAGTTTCGAGGCTGGATGGTAAAGTCTTATCAACGTAGGGAAGATGACTTAGAAGACGAAATGATCGGGGATGTGCGTCAAGTGGTGCGAGGGGTTGTCAACGACTTTTGGCTGATTCGAGAAGTTGCACGTTATTGGGAAGATTGCGTGATTGTATCACCTGAAAGTCTGCGCGATCGCCTCAAACAAAAACTCCTCACCCTATGCAATTTATACGATATCGAAACCAGGAGTTAAATCTTGTGGGGTAGGACGGAAAGCCTGTCCTCCTAAACATCTGGCTCAATCGGTCGATATTCCTGAATGCTTCCCCTCTGAATAATCCACAACTTCCCAGTTACTTATGCGGCATTTAGCCCCTCAATCAGTGTCTCTATTGCTTCTTGCCAAAATGCAAAATTAGGATGAGAAGGTAAGCGAATAATCACAATTCCTGAATAGTCAGAAGGATTGTATTTTAAACGATTTCCGAAACCGCGATCGCAACTAACTAAACATCTACCTTCACGGCGACAAACATCAATAACTTCAGGGTCGGGTGCAGAACTTAAACCTTGTCCTAGTACTGTTGCAACATCGTGTCCTGCTAATTGCAATAAAGTTACAACCCGCAAGTCGATATTTTCATCTAGCTTTAATTTCACGCATTTGCTTCCTTTTTTTTTGTCAAAGGAAGTTCCACAAAAACATCCCGCGCCATCTCTGCACCATAGGCGATACAAGCCAGCACATCTTCTCTTTCTATACTTGGATAAGCTTCAAGAACTTCTTCAATTGTTGTACCACCAGCTAAATAGTCCAAGATTAGAGAAACCCAAATCCGATGTCCGCGAATGCAAGGTTTACCAAAACAAATGTTCGGATCGATGGAAATGCGAGAAAGCAAATCATTGTTACTCATACAGCTTTACCTCTAATAGCCTGTAGTTCTAACATATCCATCCTTCATCTTCCTTTGGCTTCCAATGCCAATCTCCCAACCTTAAACTTTCCTTCAACTCTTCCCCTCTCCGACTCGGAGAGGGACGGTTTTACGTAGCAAAACCTTCTTAGAGGTCTTTTATTTGCAACTCCTCTAACATCCTTGACAAAAGTACACTTCCATAAGATGCACTCATGTAGCCATTATCTGCGATCGCCTATAGTCATCTACAATACTTAAGTAAGACAAATGACGTAATAGCAAGGTTTCCAGACAAAAATTCTGAAAATTAAAGAAAAAAATAATTACTAATTGCTTAAAAATTCCGGTTTATTTAGCTTTGGGGTGATAAATAAAAATAATAGCGTTGAATGCCATGCTTCCTAGCACGAAGGATTACTGAAATTCTTCGCTGCTTTCAAGATGACTACTGAACATCAAACAACATCTGCCGCCAATCAGTTTTTTACTGGGGATGCTTCTGCACTACGAACCTGAAGATGCAGCTACATCAATGGGCTTCTACCACAAAACTTGCTTTAGATGTATCTAAGTAACTATGCTGACAAAGTGTAAAGATGCCACGGTATCTAGGAGCGAATTTTAAAGCAATTGTAAAGGATTTGGTGTCATTTTGGCAGGTTTTTATCCCAAATATGGGATATTAGTAGATTGTACAAATCTCTATTGTTATTCACTATCTACCGACAACTGCTAAGTACAAGTTTAAGTAATTTAATGAAGTAGGAAATAATACATGGTATTATCACTGTCTTCTCATAATGTTATCCAGTATCTGCTAGAAGCGGGACTGTGTAGCTCAGAAGATGACGCATCAGATAAATCTGAGTTGCCAGGAAGTAGTAAGAACAATTTCGGTTTACTAGTGACTCTAGCAGATAATCGGAAACTGCTCATTAAACAAGAACGTAACGTTAACAACAATGACGCCGCGCCCCATGAATTGTTTCAGGAGTGGCTATTTCATCAGTTGCTCCAGCAGTTTCCAGTTCTTGGCAATATTTCTGCGATGCCTACGGCGGTAAACTACGCACCATTGGTAGTGCATTTTGACGAAGAAAATTCTATCCTTGTCCGCAACTACTTAGGTGATTATCTGGAGCTTGCGACATTATACCATAACAATGATCTTTTCCCGCAAGAAATTGCCACTGCGATCGGCACTACTTTAGCAAGACTGCATCGCGCAACCTATAACCGCCGAGAATATAAGGATTTTATGGCAACTGCTCCCCAAGGAGAGTTTCGCTATGGCTTTTACAATCCGGCGCAAGGGGTAGAGTCAATTGGGCCGGAGATTTTTGGGACGGTTCCCACGGATGCGCTGAAATTTTATCTACTATACCAGCAATCGGAGAGTTTGGAATCAGCGATCGCAGATTTAGCATACGGCTGGAATCCTTGCTGCTTGACTCACAACGACCTGAAATTGAACAACATTTTGGTTCATTCCAGGTGGGAGAAACTAGACAATTGCCTAGTACGACTAATTGATTGGGATGCTTGTTCTTGGGGAGATCCCGCCTTCGATTTAGGTACTTTACTAGCAAGCTATTTAGAAATTTGGCTCCATAGCCTCGTAGTAGACCCCACCATTGAGTTAGAAGAATCTCTACATTTAGCATTGACACCGTTGGAGAGTTTACAACCTTCAATCATTGCCCTAATTAGGGGTTATCTAAATGCTTTCCCGATGATTTTAGAATACCGCAGTGACTTTATTGTGCGAGTTATCCAGTTTGCGGGGCTAGCACTAATTCATCAAATTCAGGATATGATTACCTACCGAAAATCCTTTAATAATGCTGACATCTGTATGCTCGAAGTGGCTAAAAGTTTACTCACTATGCCGCAGCAAGCTGTATTGACAATTTTTGGGATATCAGAGTCAGAAATTCTGAATCCTGTGGCAAAAATCCATAAACTTCCTCAACCTGGAAAACAGCAGCAGTTACTTCGCATTTATTACGAAAAAACTCGGCTTCACGGTTGTTAATGGCAGGGAGCAGAACAATTTGAAGAAGAATTCAGGAGTCAGAATTCAGGAGTCAGAATAGTTAAAAAATCAGTAGTAAATTTGATGAAGATACTAATCATACTCGAATTTATATTATTGGTATATTCTGACTATTGACTTTTAAATTTTTACGAAATTTTGAATTTTTCTGCGTATTGCCATATCATAGCTTTTCGAGAATTTTTGCCCCAGAGGGTTTTTATAATTTTGGATTTTCCAGTTTAATTTATAAATGGATTAATGCTAAATTACTCTATCAATCAACCGCTAACTTCTCTATTCGACATTGCTAAGAATATCCAGATTGAGTCTAATTTTTGTATTTATCATCCTAATTATCAACCCTTCGCTCTGCCGAGTAAAATAGCCGAGAGATTTCAGCACAATTCTGTAGATTTACAACATAAATATCTCACTCTATTGCTGCGAAACTTTCTCTATGGAATCTATTACAATGGCTCTCTACAAAGTACTTTAGCAGTCAATACTGATACGCCGAAGCAGAATTTAGCAGATAATTCCATTTTGGAAATTGATTGGGACTTTTACGAGCAATTGCACGCCAGTAATCACGGCATAGGTTACTTTGACCCCCAATGGCAGGTGTTGCGGAAAGAACCTGATGGTACTATGGCGGTGACTAAAGGCGGTTTAACACTTTATGTTGAGCCAGACTGCCATCTAAAATCCAGCAAGAAATCTACCAAAGTGGGTGATATGGTAGCAATTTGGATGCCCAAAAATAGAATGCAAAATGGCTGTTACTTGGCAGTTAGCAATGTCGGACAGGAACGGCAAAGTAAGCCCGATGCTGATTTGGGAGCAGGGCGAATTTACTTTAACTTTACGCCATCTGGTGCGATCGCTCTCATGGAAAGTCTGACACTGCAATTGAATGCAGTCTCGATTCCCTTTAGCTTTCAGGTTCTTCACAATCCCAGTGCATACGGACGCTATGATTCGGGGCTACTCTACTTTGAACTCCCCGACTATCCAGCAATTCGCACAATCCTTCAGACTGTTTATTTAGAAAATCAATCCTATTTCCAGCCGGAAATTCCCTTGTTTACAAAATTTTTAGCACCAGGGTTAGGTTTAGCCGAAGAACCAATCCAAAAGTTTGCAGCACAAGAAAGTTTTGGGATGAACCGTTGCCAAATAGTCGCTAATGCTTTATTGGAAGCTTGGCAAAAAGGTAAAAATGCGATGGAGGAGCGGATGAGCACGATTGACGAACACTTTGTACGCCATACAATCGACTTGCAGCGTCCTTATCTTAATCCAAGTTCTGAGGATATATATAAGCCAATACACTTGGGTTAAGGCTAAAACTCTTTCAGGACTTACGCAAACAATAGCCGAAACCCTTATTTTCTTCTTAGGGCAATTCATGTAGACGCAAAGCGGTGAGGGGGTCGCAGTCTTCTCCCTACAGCCCTTCTCCTAAAGGAGACGCTGTTCGCGTTCGGGCATCCTACGGCAGGTGCTAGCGTCTCCCAAAGGGATTCGGGAGACGCTAAAAGCGATAGCGCAGCGTAAAGCCAACTCTTGGAGAGGCTGCGCCAACGGCATGGCAACGAACGCTATGAGCGACTTTGCGAGCGTCGGGCGGTTCCCGTCGAAAGCGTTGCAGTAGCGAGTCTTCTCCCTTGGCGCTAGCCTCTCCCTTTGGGAGAAGGGCAGACGATGCCGCGCAACGAGCGTCTTGCGTTAGCGCTAGCGGTAGCGAGTCCGCGAGCGTCACCCCCGAACCCGATAGCGCAGCGTAAAGCCTTCGGCATAGCAACGCTATGAGCGAGTCCGCGAGCGTCAGGGCTTAAGGCAGGGCATTGCCCTTACAGGGTGTACTTTTGCGTAAGTCCTATTTTTGTCAAAGTTAATTTTTTTAACGTAAAACATTGCAGCTTTGGGGGTTTCCATAAACAACCCTGAAGTTCCGGGGATTGCTTGCTGGAGGGACAACGAAGAAAAGTTTCCGACAGGCGGCGAAATCTGGGACAAAGCCTACTTTACATTTGGTACTCCAAATCGGTGTAGGTAGTTTACAGACTCTGTGTCATAGCGCAGCTTCAGCTATTGATAAATTGAACCATCAGGCATAATCGCCCCTGCTAAGTTAGTACCAACTAGTTTAACCAGAAGGCGCTCACCAGAACGAATCCGCGCTCCCGTTAAGTCGGCTCCTCGCAAGTCGGCCCCACTGAGATCCGCTCCAATCAAATTAGCTGCGCGTAAATTCGCCTCTCTAAGATCCGCTAAAAGTAGGTTTGCCCGAAATAAATTTGCTTCAGATAAATTCGCTCCTCTGAGGTTGACTTTGTGCATAAAAGTATCGCTGAGATTAGCACCACTCAAATTGGCATAACTTAGATTTCTGCCAGACAAGTCTTTATTGCTCAAATTTGCCCGACTGTAGTCTTTGCCACTCAAGTCTGAGTTTTGCTTTGGTGGTTTCTGGATTGTTTCAGATGGTTTTTCCTGTTGAGGTGGCGGTGAGTGATGTGTGGTTTGATGTTTGGTTTGATGTTTGGTTTTTAAAGAACGCAATTTTTCACGAGCTTCATTTATAGCTTTCAGCTTGTCTTGTGCTTTCTGCTGTAAACGGAGATTGTCTTTGGGAATGCGATCGGGATGCCAAACAAAGACTAAATCTTTGTAAGCCTGGTTCACTTCCTCAAGTGTTGCCCCAGGCTCTAATTCTAAAACTCTATAGTAGTGCTCCAGATCGCTCATACGATATTTTGGTGGACAATCAACTTAATTATGAGTGATGGAGCCATTTATTCGCTGCATCATTTGTTATTGGGGATTGGGGATTGGGGATTGGG
>NZ_CAXTNP010000176.1:0-17115 GCF_964245575.1 uncultured Nostoc sp.
GATACTAATTATTCCCGATTTATCTAAGCACAAATAGTGGTCTAATAGTCACATAGATCACATTTTAATTAGTTAAAGAAATAATTCGCTATGAGGATGTCGTATGCCATCAGCAACGCTAAAGTGAGGAATTTAACTTACTGTTAAGACTTGGCTAAATTAGCTTTAGTTATAGACTAAGCAAGTTTTCTCTACCATACTTACTGATGATTTGTCGTTTCTACGGCTGTCTATAGTTGATTGTTTTTGAACTAGCATAAAAAAAAAGTATATATAAACACATTTTTACCCGAAATTCTGACAATCTTTAAACAGAGATGCTAAAGCAATAAAGATTCAGCAAAGAGAACTAAGACATATGGTCGATGCAACAAAATAGAGTTTATGTTCAAATAACTCTTAGCTTGACGCTTTAATAATTCTCAATAGGATGTAACTATGCAGGCAGTGCTTAACTATCCGAAGATTGCAGTTATTCGCCCCCAAGGCTTTTTGAATGCTACAAACGCCTTGGAATTTGAACGAGATATGACCACAGCGTTAGCACAAAATGATATTTCTATCTTGGTAGTAGACCTCGCAGCAGTAGAATCGTTAGACAGCGCGGGGTTGATGGCATTGTTATCTATACACAAGCTGGCTCTTAGTTTAGGAAGAGGTTTCCAACTTTGCGCTGTTGCTCCGTCAATTAGAATTATTTTTGAACTAACGCAACTCGATAGGGTGTTTGAAATATTGGATGGTGAAGTTAAGTTGGCTGCAACATAACTTTATGTAAAAGCACAAAGGTTCGGGTAGGAAGTGGACTTTATGTAAAGGAGTTATAAGTTGCAACAATAAACTATGTTATAAGACCTAATTCAATGCTAAGGTTGGGTTTGAGTAGCTGTAATTAAGGTAGCTAGAAGATAGCACAGTGGCTGTTGCAGTTGAAAAATTAATAACATCGGATATTTTAAAACCAGGACGTTACCTGGGTAATGAGCGTTTAGCAGTACACAAAGCTTGGGATACGGCAGAAATACGCTGGGTATTAACTTATCCAGAAGTATATGAAGTCGGTGCATCCAATTTAGGGCACATCATTCTCTATAACATCCTGAATGCCCAACCGCGTCAATTGTGCGATCGCGCCTACCTCCCAGGAAAAGACCTGGCAGCCAAACTACGCGAAACTAATACGCCGTTGTTTGCTGTAGAATCAAAGCGATCGCTCACAGAATTCGACATTTTAGGTTTTAGCCTCAGTTACGAACTGGGTGCAACTAATATCTTAGAAATGTTGGATTTGGCTGGAATTCCCTTGACGTGGCGAGAACGGCAAAAAGCTGGCGTTGCAGGAGGAGAATTTACGAATCTCCAGTCCCAGTTTCCATTGATTTTTGCTGGTGGGCAAACAGCAACATCTAATCCTGAACCTTATGCCGACTTCTTCGACTTTATCGCCCTTGGAGATGGAGAAGAATTGCTGCCAGAAATTGGTTTGGTATTGGAAGAAGGTAAACAAGCAGGATTGAGTCGGGAACATCTGTTACTGGACTTAGCACAGATACCAGGTGTATATGTCCCTCAGTTTTACGATATGGCAGAGGATGGCTCAGTTCATTCTCGTCGCCTAGACGTACCAAAACGAATTCTGCGACGGGTTGCAACTCCCATACCCGCATATTCCATTGGGTTAGTTCCCTACGTGGAAACGGTGCATGACCGCTTGACCATTGAGATTAGGCGTGGTTGCACTCGTGGCTGTCGGTTCTGTCAACCAGGAATGTTAACTCGACCAGCACGGGATGTAGAACCCGATAAGGTTGTAGATGCAATTGAACAAGGGATGCGGGCAACTGGTTACAATGAGTTTTCCCTATTATCTCTGAGTTGTTCTGATTATTTGTCCCTACCAGCAGTGGGGATGGAAATCAAAAATCGCTTAAAAAATGAAAATATTTCTCTGACCCTACCAAGCCAACGGGTAGACAGATTTGATGAAAATATTGCCAATATCCTTGGAGGTACGCGGCAAGGTGGACTGACTTTTGCTCCAGAAGCTGGAACTCAGCGGATGCGAGACATCGTGAATAAGGGTTTGACTAATGAAGAATTGTTGCGGGGGGTGAAAACCGCTTGGGAGCAAGGCTGGGATAAAATCAAATTGTATTTTATGATTGGCTTACCGGGTGAGACGGATGCTGATGTTCTGGGCATTGCCGAGACAGTAAGCTGGCTACAGCGAGAATGTCGGGGCAAGGACAGAAAACCCCTAAACTTTAATCTGACGATTTCTAACTTTACGCCGAAGCCCCATACGCCATTCCAATGGCACTCAGTTTCTACCACTGAATTTAAGCGCAAACAAAACCTGTTGCGGCAAGAATTCCGCCGGATAAAGGGAGTGAAGGTAAATTTTACCGATGTCCGCATTTCGGCAATGGAGGACTTTGTGGGACGAGGCGATCGCAATTTGAGCAAAGTAGTCCGCCGTGCCTGGGAATTGGGTGCAGGGATGGATTCCTGGTATGAAAATTTAGATCAGGCTTTTAGCGCTTGGGGGTCTGCGATCGCTCAAGCCGCTCTAGACTGGAAATACCGCCAAGTAGAAAATGGCGAATGGAATTTGTTTCACGCACAAGATCAGAAGAGATCGGGAGATACAGAAAATGCCCAACTTCTAACTCCTAACTCCCCACTCCGTACAGACGCGATTAATCGCGTCTGTACCCACTCCCTCGATACTCCCCTCCCTTGGGATCATATTGATACCGGAATTGACAAAAAGTGGCTTAAAGAAGATTTGCAACGCGCCTTAGAAGCTGCAATTGTACCCGATTGCTCTTTTGAAGGTTGTTCTCACTGTGGCGTATGTGGAACCGACTTTGGCCATAACGTCGTGATTGAATCACCTGCTATCCCGAAGTTCACTGGCGAGTTTGTTCCCAACACAACTAAGGTACAAAGACTGCGAGTTTGGTTTGGGAAACAGGGTAATATGGCTTTAGTAAGCCACCTGGATTTAATCCGTTTGTTTGACCGAGTTGTGCGGCGAGCAGGCTTACCAATCGCTTTCACTGGTGGATTTCATCCAATGCCGCGAATTTCTGTAGCAACTGCTTTGGCTTTAGGGGCTACTAGTAGTGGTGAAATTGCGGATTTTGAGTTAACTCTACCAGTGGCAGTTGATGCTTTTCGAGAACAGTTGGTTCGGGAAATGCCCACAGACATACCTATATATAATGTGGAGCAGATAGATTTAAAAACTCCGGCAGCGACTCAACTGCTAGAAACCGCAGAATATTTAATTACCGTAGCAGCACTTGAAGAATTAACACCTATACAATGGCAAGAATGGATTGATACCATCAAAGCAAAAGACGAGCTATGGTACGAGCATACAACAAAGTCAGGCAAGAGCCAGTTAATAAATCTGCGCGATCGCTTGTTTGAACTGGAATTAGTAGAAACCCACAAAGGAATTGCAGAATCTATATCTGTTATCCGTTATGTAGGTAGCTATCGCCAAGATGGTTTTCTATTGCGTCCTGAACAAATCCTGTTTATGCTAGGGATGGTGGCTAGTGGAGAATTCCAACTCCTGCACATCCACCGTAATCGGCTAATTTTAGGGGTATAATCCCTGTAGGGCAGCTTGCTAGTAGTTGTCCTAACGTGGCTATATCGTTGGAATTGATTTTTAGCAAGCTTGCGTTAGAATGGGGTGAAGAGAAATTTTCTGGCGCTGCATTGAATTAGCTGGTTCACTACCCTGGTGTTCAGGGGGCGAAAGCAAAGATATTAGAGTGCAACTTCTAGGATTTTATCCCAGACAAACTGAGGCAGATTAAAGAACACACACTCTCTCTATAGCTACCTTGTGAATCAGTAACTAACAGCAGGCTCGGTTAGCTTCTCTAAATCCATGCTTTTTAAACAGCTGCTGAATGTTTAATCCACAGTAGTGCCAAAGAGCTAGTGAGCTACTTTTCTAGACTTGTTCGCCTTTGACGTTCCCGTAGGTTAAACAACTGCCATCGGTTAGACCGAATTTGCAGACGTTCACAGAGGCGCAAAGCGCGGCTTAAAGTAGGGTAGCGGCTGGCGTTGCTGAGTATAACCCTAAGGATAAATCCGGGGAATGGAAAATAGAAATAGTTTCTTTTTCTTAACGACATCAATAGGTTACTCTCAAATGAAGCTTCCTGAGTTAAAAACTCACTCAGGATTCAGAACTTTCAACTCAGAACTCTCTTTATTGAGGGTATTGCATCACAAATCAACCACGGACGGTTGATTTAATTGCTTGAACATACAGCCGTTCTGGAATAATCCGCCGTGAAAAAGCTCTTAAGAGCGCCAATAGCTATTTAACTTAGAAGACCAGGTTTGCGATTTTTATTATCAGTAGCGCCTTTTGAGGGTTGCAGGGGCAACAAAGGTATAACAAACCTCCAGACCTATTGGTGCTGCCAATTTTTGAGGGAATTGAATGCCAAAACAAATTATCATCGCGGAGCAGCACCAAATTGCTGCTGTCTTTTCTGAAGATCAAATACAGGAACTAGTTGTTGCTACGGGTCATCACCAAATAGGTGATATCTACTTAGGGGTAGTAGAAAACGTATTGCCTGGGATAGATGCGGCTTTTGTCAATATTGGCGACCCAGAGCGCAACGGTTTTATTCACGTCACCGACTTAGGGCCATTGAAGCTAAAGCGTACCGCAGCGGCAATTACAGAACTATTAGCACCACAGCAGAAAGTTTTGGTGCAAGTAATGAAAGAGCCAACGGGAACAAAAGGGCCTCGGCTTACAGGTAATATCACCTTACCCGGACGCTACGTAGTACTGATGCCCTATGGTAGAGGCGTAAATTTATCCCGGCGAATTAAAAGTGAAAGTGAGCGCAACCGCTTGCGGGCACTAGCGATTTTGGTCAAACCGGCGGGAATGGGTTTGCTTGTGCGTACAGAAGCAGAAGGCAAACCCGAAGAAGCGATTATGGAAGATTTGGAATTGCTGCAAAAGCAATGGGAGGCCATCCAACAGGAAGCGCATTCCACTCGTGCCCCAGCACTGCTCAACCGAGACGATGACTTCATTCAGCGCGTATTGCGGGATATGTACGGGGCGGATGTAAATCGGATTGTCGTAGATTCCAGTACTGGTTTGAAGCGCGTAAAGCAGTACTTGCAGAACTGGAGCGGAGGTCAAACACCACAAGGATTGTTGATTGACCATCATCGCGATCGCTCTCCCATTTTAGAGTACTTCCGCATCACTGCCGCCATTCGAGAAGCCCTCAAACCGAGAGTAGACCTACCTTCTGGAGGCTATATCATCATTGAGCCGACAGAGGCATTAACCGTAATTGATGTTAACTCAGGTTCCTTCACGCGATCGGCAACAGCTAGAGAAACAGTGTTGTGGACAAACTGCGAAGCTGCAACAGAAATTGCTCGCCAGTTGCGTCTGCGGAATATCGCCGGGGTGATCGTCGTTGATTTTATTGATATGGAATCACGACGCGATCAACTGCAAGTTCTCGAACACTTTAATAAAGCACTCAAAGCAGACAAAGCTCGTCCGCAGATTGCCCAATTAACCGAACTGGGTTTAGTAGAACTTACCCGCAAACGCCAAGGTCAAAACATTTACGAATTGTTTGGTGAAACTTGTCCCACCTGTGGCGGTTTAGGACATACTGTGCGTCTACCTGGAGAAATCGAAAACCGATTACCAATACCAGCAGAAACACCAGAGCGTGAGCGTGAGCGTTTTGTATCCCTGCCTCACCGAGAACCGCGTCAGCCATCTGCCCGCATCCCAGAACCACGAGAAACCTATGATGGATTTTCAGAAGCATTTGACGGCGACCTAGAATCGGGTAACCTAAATCTGATCAATCATCCTAGTTATCAAGACCTTAATGATAATAAGCGTCGTACCCGCACTCGCCGCAGTCGAATTGCCATCAATGGGTTAAACGGGAAAGATGAACCTAGGGTTGTAGCCAATCCACTGGCTTTTGTCAACGAACCAGACTTAGACCTTGATATTGAACCAGAACTAGGAGTTGCACCAGAGATTCCCTCACCCACCCTTGGTAAACCAGGTTGGAGTGAAAGAGTAGAGCGCACTGTAGTAGATCGCACTATAGATCGCACTATAGATCGCACTAAAATTACCAAGGCAGAGCCAGTCAAACCAGTGGTAGAACCACCGGAAATTAGAACTGTAGAAATGAGCCTCCAGGAACAGGATATCTTTGCTTTGATGGGAATATCTCCCTTGGTGAAGTTAGAGCAAGAGGGTAAAAATCCCAAGTCTGTGATTATTAACGTGATTCAGCCTGGTCAACAGCCAACCACTCCAACTGAATCAACCTTAGAATCAACTATTGTCCAAAAAGCAACACCTGAAATTATCCCAAGCAAGATACCAATACCAAAAGTTATTGAGCCAGAACAGAAACCTTTGATAGAACAGACAACTGAACCATCTGAGTTGACTGCTAGCCCAACGGGTAGCTTGTCTGCGAAAGCTTCCGCCAACGAAGATGAAAGCGATGCGAACAGCGCCGCCACTGCCAGCCGTCGCCGCCGCCGTCGTTCCTCAGCGATCGAGGATAATTAATTTGCTTTATGGTAGAAACGTCGCCAACGTCCTTGGAACAATCCAATTGGCTGGAGTTTTCTACCTTGTCAGGAATTCCAGGGTTGGTTGCAGGTGTGGATGAAGTAGGGCGAGGCGCTTTATTTGGCCCTGTGGTGGCGGCAGCAGTGATCCTACCAGATCATGCTTTGCCAATACTGATGGCAGCTAAAATCAAAGACAGTAAAAAGTTATCTAGTTCTCGTAGAACTCAGCTAGCGCAGCAGATTTGTAGGCTGGCTATAGACTGGAAAATTGGATTTGCTTCTACTGCCGAAATTGACAAGATAAATATTTTGCAAGCGACGCTGTTAGCAATGAAGCGGGCTGTGCTGAAGTTAAAGGTACAGCCTGCACTCTGCCTGGTTGATGGTAATCAGTCAATCAAAAAGTTGCTATTGCCGCAACAAACAATAATTAAGGGGGACGAGCGATCGCTCGCTATTGCCTCTGCTAGTATTGTTGCCAAGGTTTGGCGTGACGAACTGGTACTGCGTTTAGCATTAAAATACCCTATGTACAGCCTGGAGTGTAACAAGGGTTATGGTAGCCAGCAGCATTTGCTGGCTCTGCAACAATACGGGCCCTCGCCCCTACATCGTCAGTCTTTCCGTCCTTGCCAAATCAAATTACCGAACGCTGAGTGATTAAATAATTACTCAGCATTCAGGATTGGCAATTCAGTACTGTTACCGCTAAGTCCTCTATCTTTGGTTTGTGATATCACCCAGTAGCGATAATCCGCCAAAAGTTGATTTAATAACCGTTGCTTAACCGACAACAGCACGCTTTTGAGCAAAGCATTGCCAGTAGTTTCTAAAATTGGCTTAGGAGTGAAGGAAAATGGCGGTGGCAAATCCACCAGCACTTCTAAATCAGCCCTTCCTTGCAGGTGAGTGCCAGTGCTTAACTCTTTGGGAGACAGATGCCCTTTTAAATTGAGAGCAAAGCGCTGGTTAATATACTCGAAGCCCAGGATTTCACAGCCTAGCGATCGCAAATAAATTATTCCATTTGATTCTGCCCAAACTCTCATGTCTACAGTAGGTTGAATACTCAATGACATAAAAGTTAACGGACGCATTTTCAAGCGAAATACTTCCTCAGAAAGCTGCTCAATTCTACTGGTGTCAGCCAATGCCTTAACTAAACGTTGAGGCTGGCGCAAGTAGTGCTGAATGGGAATAGGCTGCTCTGGAACAGCGATTTCAACCGATTGTGAGGCAGTAAACCGGGTAGCCATGAGCGGATAAAAATATCTGTTTCTTAATTTTAATATTTTTTAATAAATTAAATCTGATTATTAAAAAAGTACAAAATTCATTGACGATAAAAATGATTGTTGCTTATCAGCTATACATCACTAGCAAAAAGTTGGTACGCTCATTACTATCTTTAGTTCAAGAAATATAGATTCTAATTTAATTATTGACACAAAAACAATAATATGCATCTTTCTCTGGTCAGAAACCAATATAATTGCTTTTAAATCTCTAGAGGAATTTAGCAAAAAAAACTACCAGGAAATCTATCTGGTAGAAGTACTGATTTCCATAACTTGTTTTACTGAATACATATTTCAGTCTATTTGTTTAGTGCGTAAATTTAAGAGATAACAGTGTTTTGTAAGAGTAGATGTTGGATATATTTGCCAAAACCAAAATATCATAATCTCTGTTTACGGATTAAACTTGCAACTCAAGGCTAAAAGCATGACTTTATTGATCGCACATTTAGGGCCTCCCGGCACTTATGCAGAACAAGCAGCTGTTTTTTATGTCAACTGGTTAACTAAAAGTACGGGAGTTGAGGCTACGTTATGTCCTTATCCCACCATCTCCCAGTCACTGCACGCCGTTGCTGATGGTCAAGCCCAGTTGGCTGTTGTGCCAGTGGAAAATTCTATTGAAGGGAGTGTTACTACAACACTGGATACACTTTGGCAGTTAGACAATTTGCGAATTCAGTTGGCTTTGGTATTACCCATTGCCCATATGTTAATTTCCTGCGCGTCTAGCTTAGATAAAATTAAAACTGTTTACTCTCACCCGCAAGCTTTGGCACAATGTCAGGGATGGTTAGAGCGTTTTCTTTCGACTGTACAGATTATTCCCAGCAATTCTACAACCGAAGCACTACAGCGATTGGAGCAAGAGACAACAACAGCAGCGATCGCCTCTAGTAGAGCAGCTCAACTTTACAACCTGCCGATCCTTGCTAGTGGCATCAACGACTATCCAGAAAACTTTACTCGTTTTTGGGTAGTAAGTCATCAGGGTAAAGTGAACGCTGGATATCAGGCATCAACAACACACGCCAGTCATACATCGCTGGCTTTTAGTATGCCTGCCAACACACCTGGAGCATTACTCAAACCTTTGCAAATATTTGCTCAACTAGAAATTAACCTCAGCCGGATTGAATCTCGTCCGACGAAGCGATCACTAGGCGAATACTTGTTTTTCATGGATTTAGAAGCGGATGTTAATGAAGCACAAATGCAATCTGCTTTGGCAGAATTAACTATGCACACAGAAATTTTAAAAATTCTTGGCGCTTACAATGTTTTACCGATCAGCGCTGTTACTTGAGAAGTTAGAAGTCAAAAGTGAGGAGTTATTAGTTAGGAGTTAGGAGTTAAGAGTAGAGACGCGATTAATCGCGTCTGTACAGGATTTAAGAGTTATCAATTATTAGTTATCAGGTAGGAAATATAAATTATAAGTTGCCAATCTTTTATTTTTTGTTATTTATTCCTAACTCCTAACTCCTGTACAGACGCGATTAATCGCGTCTCTACTCCTAACTCCTCACTTTTCATTAAATGTGTCTTTGAGAACAGCGCGAGCTGCCAAGTGATTCCGAGTAGAGGTTAAAATTTCTGCTTCCCGCTCAAGACGAGTTGCAGTATCTTGCATTTCTAGCAATAACTGCTGCTCTGCGGCTACACCATAAAGATTACTCGCTACCCAATAAGATAACTCTGTTGGTAGGTCAGGCAAATCTTCTGGCAGTTCGATATTTTGTTCGGTTAATTTGGCTGATAGACGCACAACATCTCGCAGTAGTTGTTCTACCTCAGTTGATAAAGGTCGCAAATCTTTAGCCGGTGGTTGGTCTTCAATCCACTCAACTAAGCCAACGCGGTATGGCTTTTCACGAACATACTCTAATACCCGAAATCTTTGCTGCCCTAAAGTCAACATCTTGATGCGATCATCTGGCAGCCGTTGGTGATGAACGATTTCCGCACAGCAACCAGTGTTTGCAATTGTACCTTTAACAGGATCGACCATCAAAACACCGAACCTGCGATCGCTCTCCAAAATCGTGTTCATCATGATTCGGTAGCGAAATTCAAAGATGTGCAGAGGCAATGGTCTGGTAGGAAACAGAACTACTTCGGGTAACGGGAACAGAGGTAGTTCACGAACTGCAATTTTAGAAGATGATGTCATTGTTACCTTGGTATAAACTTAATCTTTAAAATTTCTTTTTCTCTGCTTTTCCCGTACTTTGTTTACATTCTATCATTTGTTTCCTAGCTAAATAAAAGCCCTGAGATATATTTCTTCAGGGCAATGTAAAAATTCATACTAATGTCATTTGTGCTTTGTCCTTTGTCCTTTGCTAATGACCAATACTTTGGCAACTCTTGGAGACGCACTCGCGTTCACTCAGTACAAGTGACTAATGACTAATGACTAAATTAAAGTTTGACTTCGATATCTACACCCGATGGTAGATCCAATTTCATCAGGGCATCAATAGTTTTAGAAGAGGGCTGGTAAATATCAATAATCCGGCGATGAGTACGGGTTTCAAAGTGTTCCCGTGAATCTTTATCTACGTGAGGCGATCGCAGCACACAATAGATCCGGCGTTTTGTTGGTAAAGGAATTGGGCCTACGGCTGTAGCATTGGTGCGGTTAGCTGTGTCTACAATCTTCTCGCAAGATGTGTCTAATAAGCGTCGGTCAAAAGCTTGTAAGCGAATTCTAATTTTCTGCTGCTGTAGAGTTGCCATCTTTAATTTTCCAGGTTCTGCGTAATTAGGGAAGTGGTGAGTGGGGAGTGGGGAGTGGTGAATGGGCGGATAGGGCAGCCAAAATTGCTTGGCTTCTTCCAACTTCCTATTCCCTACTCCCTTTAATTAAAAAGGAAGAGAAAGGAGCAGAGAGGCACAATAAAGACCATCTCTGCTCCTTTGTTATGAGCGAAAAGGTGCTACTTGATAATTTTGGAGACCACACCAGCACCGATGGTGCGGCCACCTTCGCGGATAGCGAAGCGCATTCCTTGTTCAATAGCGATCGCGTTGATCAATTCTACTGTCATCTTGATGCGATCGCCTGGCATTACCATTTCTACTTCTTTGCCTTCATCGGAGGTGTAGGCTTTGATGGTACCAGTTACATCAGTTGTCCGCACGTAGAACTGGGGACGGTAGCCAGCGAAAAATGGAGTCTTACGACCACCTTCTTTTTCTGTTAAGACATAAACCTCACCTTCAAATTCATTGTGAGGTTTAATCGAACCAGGTTTGGCGATGACCATACCCCGTTCAATATCAGCCTTCTGGATACCCCGGAGTAGTACGCCAGCGTTATCCCCAGCCATACCTTGGTCGAGACTCTTCTTGAACATCTCAATACCAGTTACGGTAGTGGCGCGAGTATCTCTGATACCTACTAGTTCAACGTTATCGCCAACTTTGACTACACCCCGCTCAATCCGACCGGTGGCGACAGTACCACGACCTGTAATTGAGAACACGTCTTCTACAGCCATCAGGAAGGGTTTATCAACATCCCGCTCAGGAGTGGGGATGTAAGAATCTACAGCATCCATCAATTCGTAGATTTTGTCTACCCAAGGATTTTCACCGCGTTGGGTCTTAGGATTCTTGGTCATTGCTTCCAGAGCTTGCAGACCAGAGCCTTTGACGATAGGGATATCGTCACCAGGGAAATCATAGCTGCTTAACAGTTCTCTCAGTTCTAGTTCTACTAGTTCCAAGAGTTCTGGGTCATCCATCAAATCTTCTTTGTTCAAGAAGACAACCAGACTGGGAACGCCTACCTGTTTTGCCAACAGAATGTGTTCGCGGGTTTGGGGCATAGGCCCATCGGTAGCAGCTACTACGAGGATACCTCCGTCCATCTGAGCAGCACCGGTGATCATGTTCTTCACATAGTCAGCGTGTCCTGGACAGTCTACGTGAGCATAGTGCCGACTTGCAGTTTCATACTCTACGTGAGCGGTATTGATGGTAATACCCCGTGCCTTTTCTTCTGGGGCATTATCAATTTGGTCGTAGCCCTTAGCTACAGCCTGACCCATAGCTGCCAAGGTCATGGTGATGGCTGCTGTCAAGGTAGTTTTACCGTGGTCAACGTGGCCAACTGTACCGATATTAATGTGGGGTTTATTCCTTTCAAACTTTGCGCGTGCCATGAATGCTCATTTCCTTATTTTAACTAAGCGTTCCCTTTGCTTTTTGCAATGATAGTTTCAGCTACGCTGCGAGGCACCTCTTCGTAGTGGCTGAACTCCATCGTGAAGGTACCCCGACCTTGCGTTTTTGACCGGATATCAGTGGCGTAGCCAAACATGCTCGCCAGTGGAACTTTGGATGTTACCTTAGCGAGTCCCTTTTCGGTGCTTTGGCTTTCAATCTGCCCTCGGCGGGTGTTGAGGTCGCCAATGACGTTCCCCATATAGTCTTCAGGAACTTCAACTTCAACTTTCATCATAGGCTCTAAGATGACAGGTGAAGCTTTCAGCACAGCCTCTTTCATCGCCATTGAGCCAGCGATTTTGAAAGCCATTTCTGAAGAGTCTACATCGTGGTATGACCCATCAATTAGCGTCGCTTTAACGTCAATCAACGGATATCCAGCTAGAACACCCGATTCGCAGCTTTCTTTCATCCCTTGTTCTGCGGGGCCAACGTACTCTTTAGGTACTGTACCGCCAGCAATTTTGGAAACGAATTCAAAGCCAGTACCGGGTTCTCCAGGCTCCAAATTGATCACAACGTGACCGTATTGACCTTTACCACCACTTTGGCGGATGAATTTGCCCTCAACTTTGTTCACAGCTTTCCGAATTGTTTCTCGGTAAGCTACTTGTGGCGCACCTACATTCGCTTCCACCTTGAATTCTCGTAACATCCGGTCTACTAGAATTTCTAGGTGTAGCTCTCCCATTCCCGCGATTACGGTCTGGTTTGTTTCCGGATCGACGCGGACACGGAAGGTGGGGTCTTCTTCTGAGAGAGATTGCAGAGCCTTGGACAGCTTGTCCATATCGTTCTTGGTTTTGGGTTCAACCGCCACCGAGATCACAGGCTCAGGAATGAATAGGGATTCCAGAATTACTGGCGATCCATCATCACAGAGCGTGTCACCTGTCAAGGTGTCTTTCAATCCAAGAGCTGCTCCTAAATCACCCGCTCGTAGTTCATCGACATCTTGCCGATCGTCTGCCTTCATTAGAACTAAGCGGGAAATCCGTTCTTTTTTATTCTTACTAGCGTTGAGAACGTAGCTGCCTTTTTTCAGGACACCAGAATAAACGCGAACAAATGTCAGGCGACCGTAAGGGTCAGCCATAATCTTGAATGCCAGAGCTGCTAGGGGTTCGTTGTCATCAGCTTGCCGCTCAACAGTATCGCCATTGGGTAGTAAGCCTTGAATTGGCGGTACTTCACTTGGCGCTGGCAGGTAATCTACAACGGCATCCAGCATCAGCTGTACGCCTTTGTTTTTGAATGCTGAACCGCAAAGTACTGGTACAATCGTCCCCGCAATTGTGCCTTTACGCAGGGCAGTCCGAACTTCCTCTTCTGTAAGTTCTTCGCCATCGAAATACTTAGTCATCAAAGCATCATCGGTTTCTGCTGCGGCTTCTATGAGCTTGGTGCGGAATTCGTCTACCTGCGCTTGCAATTCTTCCGGGATATCGGTTTCCTGGATATCAGTACCTTGGTCATTAGCGTAAATATACGCACGTTGCCCTACTAGGTCAACGATACCTTGGAAGTCATTTTCACTACCAATTGGTAGTTGAATGGCGATCGCATTCGCCCGCAGGCGATCGCGGATTTGCTCGTGAACTTTATAAAAGTTCGCTCCGGTGCGATCCATCTTGTTGATAAAGGCTATCCGAGGAACTTTGTAGCGTTCTGCTTGCCGCCACACTGTCTCAGACTGCGGTTGCACGCCGCCCACAGAACAAAATACTGCGATTACACCATCTAACACGCGCATGGAACGCTCAACTTCAATTGTGAAGTCTACGTGACCCGGAGTATCGATAATGTTTATTTGATGATCTTTCCAACTGGTACTGATAGCAGCAGCAGTAATGGTAATTCCCCGCTCCCGCTCCTGCTCCATCCAGTCTGTGACGGCAGTTCCTTCATGAACTTCGCCAATTTTATGAATTATTCCAGAGTAAAATAATATTCTCTCTGTTGTTGTTGTTTTGCCCGCATCTATATGCGCCGCAATACCAATGTTGCGTACTTTCTCTAGCGGGATCGTGCGTGCCACAGCTACCTCCTACAGTTTTTGCCTCATGATATCTTGTATATTACTCTTTGTTAAGATTCTATACTTTTACGGAAAACCGTCTTCTTTTTGTAAATCTACGATATACCGCTTCTGGAGGGCGATATATCGCTTTTCTACTTAGTAACGATAGTGTGCGAATGCTTTGTTAGCTTCCGCCATCCGGTGCGTTTCTTCGCGTTTCCGAATCGCATTGCCAGTTTCGTTGGCAGCATCCATTAATTCATTTGCCAGTTTGCTTGCCATTGTCCGGCCTGGTCTTGAGCGGGAATATTGCACTAACCAACGCAGCGCTAGGGTAGTACCCCGTTCTGTACGCACTTCCATTGGTACTTGGTAGGTTGCTCCACCAACTCGCCGAGCTTTTACTTCTACTAAAGGCGTGGCATTTCGCACTGCTCTTTCAAAAGTTTCCAAGGCACCAGCACCAGTGCGTTCTTCAATAGTTTTTAATGCATCATAAACAATCCGTGCGGCAAGTGATTTCTTGCCATGACGCATGATCCGCCTGATAATCATGCTCACAAGGCGACTGTTATATACGGAGTCAGACGGAACTGGGCGCCTTTGAATAACACCACGACGAGACATACTTCACCTTTAATTCGGAATTGGCAACGAAATTATATGCTATCAGACACCGGAAACTCAAAGCTGTGGAACTCAACCCTCAGACTTTATCAATTTTGCTTTCGATTGTTGCAGCAAGGCTGACTTATTGACTGCCAATTTGGGATTAGAGTTTTTGGTAGATGTTCCGACCACAAGGATTGGAAAAAATCAAAAGTCTGTAAGCCTCATCCCCTTCTGGGTTCGACCAATCCAAAACCGCAAATCGCTCGACTGAGCGTAGTCGAAGTTTAAAATCTAAAATTCATTGACTTGCTAGCTGCAACTAAATACTCAAGGCGATAACATTCTAAACCTTAATGTCCAGATTAGAATTATGCTGTGGGTTACAGCGTTCTCCTCATAACTTCTACACTTGCTCGCTTAGTGTAGGTGTAGTTTGCTTGATTTTTTAAACAAACTTGAGCAGCTTTCATAACTGCTCTTAGAACACAGACCCTGATTCTTTTTTGTCCTTGAGCGCTTCTTAAGTAGACGATTAATCGTGTTGGATGCGATTAACCGCCTAATCCTATTTTTTCGCTGCTTTAGGACGTTTGGTTCCATACTTGGAACGACCTTGTTTGCGGTCTTTGACTCCGGCTGTATCTAGGGTGCCACGGATAATGTGGTATCTCACGCCTGGTAGATCCTTAACCCGACCGCCACGAATCATCACAACTGAGTGTTCTTGTAAGTTGTGACCAATACCTGGAATATAAGCTGTGACTTCAAATCCAGAGGTAAGTCTGACTCTTGCTACTTTACGTAGAGCTGAGTTAGGCTTTTTCGGTGTGGTCGTGTATACTCTGGTACAAACTCCCCGACGTTGGGGGCATTGTTTCAGAGCCGGGGACTTGGTTTTCTGACGCGCTTGTTCGCGCTCGTTACGTATTAGCTGCTGTATTGTTGGCATGAGTTACAGCGCGTAAAGCTGCTTATATGTCTAAGTTTTAACAAATCCTAATTATATCGTTTTTTACGGGTTTATGTCAATTGTAATTTTTCATTAATTTAGTTGGTCATTTTTCCTTTGTTATTGGCAAACAATCGCTAAATTTTGGACTATTGACTAGTTGTGGAGAATGAATTACCACAGCCACAGGTTGCGATCGCCTGGGGGTTGTGAAAGCGAAAACCACCACCCATTAAGTCTTCTGAATAATCCACCCTCAACCCGTTGAGGTAATTTAAGCTGGCGGCATCTATGACTACTTGAATCTTATCCAAGTTGAAAACCTGGTCGCCAACTTTTATTGCTTCATCGAAGGACATATTATAAAATAACCCGGAACAACCACCTGGTTTTACTGCCAATCGAAACAAGAAATTTGGCTGCTGCTTGGACTTTATTCGCCCAATCTCACTCGCGGCTGCTTGACTCAGATGAATCATGGAACTCGTTTTTTGAAATTGAAGACCCCATCTTCATTTTACAGACAGATGGGTTAATCCTAGCTTCTTGAAAATTCCAAATTATCGAAGCTATGAGCGCGATCGCTATTACTACATTTATAGCACAACACGGTTCAGTCCCCACCTTAACTAGGTAGGGACTTCTGGGGTGCAATGGTTCCCAAAGACGGTTTGCACAAACAAAAATATATTGAGTTTTTAGATTAGAACTTTAATCCTTGGTACGGGCATAGTCATCTTGGTAGCGAATAATATCATCTTCTCCCAAGTATTCGCCATTTTGGACTTCAATTAACACCAAGGGGATCACACCAGGATTCTCTAAACGATGAGATGTACATTGGGGTACATAGGTTGACTCATTATTGCTCAGTAGTACTTCTCTCTCGCCACAAGTTACCTTAGCTGTACCAGATACGACAATCCAATGTTCACTGCGGTGGTGGTGCATTTGTAGACTGAGGCGGTGTCCGGGCTTAACTTCAATGCGCTTGATTTTGTATCCGCGCCCTTCTTCCAAAACTGTAAAAGCACCCCAAGGACGTAACTCAGTTGCAGCAACGCCTTTGGATGTGATAATTGAAGGTAGGTGTAGAGTTTCAGTCTGTGTAGTTTCTTGATATCGAGCCATAGTTACCTCATTTGAAGACATAACAAACCGTTGATACTCTCACTATTGATAAAAAATCTGGCGCTATCTTGCAACGTTGGAAATCAGCAATTTTGTCGCACCTTGATAAAGATAGCAAAATCAAACGTGACGGTGTAAATCATCACTCCTAAAACTCTTGCATCTACACCAAGTCTTCATCAAGCAAAATTACAGCTTGTTCTAATCTTTAAAAAGTGATTGGGGACTGGGGATTGGGG